>CADBEI010000019.1 GCA_902793695.1 uncultured Pseudomonadota bacterium
TTTATTTCTGCTGTAATGGATATCCCACCCATCTACTTTATGGTCAAGTTCTATATCAAAATCATAATATCCGAGACCGGCCATACCGAGCAACTGCCATTGATAATTCAGCGGAACATAACCGACGGCATCAAGACCGATGCTTGAATAAGACAAATCACCCAAATTATCAATATCGGAATCACTGGAGCCTTGCGAAGACAATTCAAGACCGAAATACGGGTTGAATTTTACACCGACATTGATATTGGCAACCGCTACATTGCTGGAACCATCAAGTTTCTTACCTGCAGCTTTAACATGTGCGCCGCCCAAATCCATACCGATATACGGATTCAAATCATATGCGTTCGCCTGAGTTGCCATTAAAAATGCAGCCGCTGAAAGTAACAAATATTTTTTCATGCTTAATTCCTCCTTACTGTTTTATATAAAAAGCTTACGCCCGAACACATCCTTATGCATTCGCCGTCATACTAAAACACTTTTTTGCCATAGTAAACAAAAATATTAAAAACTTCGATTAGCCAAGCGTGTAAACTTTTTCAAAATCCGATAATCGCTGGAACTCCGCTATTTTAAGCCGATGCAAGCTTATTTCGGCCGTACTTCATTTTTTGGCATTCGGCTGTAATAATTTTTAAAAACTGTCAGGATAATGGTGAGCACAATAACAATCCCATCCTACACATATCCAATCCACTTTAGAAATCGAGCCTCCCGCCCAACCGATAAATCCAAAAGATTCATATCCGCAATTATGAAACATCGGAGTTCTGTACCATAATATCGATAGAGCGCTTAACATCCCAATCAGCAGTAATATGCATAAAATCTTACCCCAAAGAGTCATACAGGATTTTATTTTTATTACCTTGTCATACCCAACCTGAAAAGTATTCTTTTTTACCTCTAATTTCAGAATTTTTTTCTCATTGTCGTTTGATAATACTTTAGCGGTAACTTTATTGACTTTTTCGTCATTGTTATATGTGATTACATATTTTTTACCGACTTTGACTTCATTTGGTTTCATTATACTTTCCTTTTATTCTTTGAAAAACTTATTATTCTTCGGAAAGCCGAACGGCACCCACCGCCACTTCAGAGTTCCAGATCAGGCCCTTTTCTGGATGGCAATCCGACCGCAACCTTACCTTCTGTCTTGGCTTTAGGCTTATCATCAGCCTTTTGTAACTCTATTTTCTTTTGTGATATCTTAGATTTTAAGACGGTATGATCCTCATCAAATTTGGTTTCGTTTTCGTTCACTATTTTAGCAAAACGTTGCAATTGCGACAACGACATATCTTTTAATTCCAAAACCCCTCTTCCGGCATAACTGACTATATCCGCCTTATTCTTAAAACATTCAATTAAGGCATCATAATGTTCCGGTTTCAAATTAGGATTATGATAAATACTGTTTAAAACATCGGCTGTATCCGCTTCGTTATCTGTTTTGGCCGTCTGTTCCAAGATATACTGCAACTTTTCGGCAGAAGTATGCGGATTAGCCGCAGCCGCCATATACAGTCTGGTCATTTCATGTTCGCGCCGAAAACGAATATAATCATCCGTATCTTCTTGAAATCCTTTCTTCAGATATTCATAATCCGAATCGCTCCATTTTCCATCTCTGAATTCTTTATCCGTAGCCAGCAATTCATCTACCCGTTCACTGCTTTGTGCCTTTCCGATAAGCATAGAGACATCGCGCCCTCTCACTTCTATACCGACTTCATCCCATCCTTTTTGTTCTCTTGCCATAACAAACTCTCCCTGTTGTATATAAGAATGATACTACAGTCAGTCTATCACAAAGATTATTTTTGTCAATATTATTCTTTGAAAAACTTATTATTCTTCGGAAAGCCGAACGGCACCAATTTGCCGACTTGCGCCCGATGCCCGAGCCATGTTATCAATTCTTTTTCGGTACTGATACCGCCGGCACGATTATAGCTAAATCCTTCCTCGCCCTTAAAGAACTGAATGTCGGTGATATTGCCGTCTTTATACTTTTGCAGCAACACGCCGTGACCGCGTGCCATAGTCGGTATTTCCTCGGCCTTGAACACCAGCAGCTTACGGTTTTCGCCGACCGTTGCCACATAATCGCCGGTAACCTTAACGCAGAATTTAATCACTTCATCATCAGCCACATTCATAATCTTACGTCCGTTGCGGGTTTGCGCCAAAATATGATTCTCATCCACAATAAATCCGTAGGCCTTGTCCGAAGCAATCAGATATCTTGCCTCCGGTTCATACACAAACATCGCCGCAATATCGTCGGTTTGCGCCAAATCAATCATCAAACGCACCGGCTGCCCGAAACCGCGCCCGCTCGGAATATCTCCGGCCGCAATGTTAAAGAACTTACCTTTATTATCCAAAAGCACGATTTTATCGGTGGTTTGCGCATGAATAGCAAAGGCCAAAGCGTCATCATCTTTGAACTTAAAGCCCTCATTCAAATCAGCGTAACCTTTAAGACAGCGTATCCAGCCTTTTTGCGACAATATCACGGTTATCGGCTCTTTTTCTATCCATACTTCAGGCGTAAATTCAATCTCCGCCGGCGGTTCGGCAATTTCGGTACGACGCCGTCCCAGTGCTGTTTTCTTGCTGTATTTTTCCTTAATACGCTTAATTTCTTCGGCAATCGCCGCCCAGCGTTTACTCTCATCGCCGACCAATATATCCAAACCGGCTTTTTCTTCCAACAACTCGGAATGCTCGGTACGGATTTCTTCTTCATCGAGCTTGCGCAAATTACGCAGTTTCATATTCAAAATTGCCTCGGCCTGATTATCGGTCAGCTTAAATGTCTGCATCAGCACCGCTTTCGGTTCATCTTCCTGCCGAATAATCCGAATAACTTCGTCCAAATTCAAATAGGCAATCAGATATCCGTCCAGAATTTCAAGTCTGGCATTGATTTTGTTTAATCTGAAGTTTATCTTGCGTAAAAAGACATTATTTCTGTGAATCAGATAGTCGTGCAAAACCTGTTTCAGGCTCATCACTCTCGGCACACCATCCAAATCCAATACATTCATATTCATATTGAACTTTGTTTCCATATCGGTTTGCCGATACAATTGTTCCATCAAAACAGAGGCATCAACCGTACGATTTTTCGGCTCCAATACAATGCGGACATCTTGCGCCGATTCATCTCTGATATCATTCAACAGCGGCAACTTTTTATTCAACAGCAACTCGGCAATCTTTTCAATCAGCTTTGATTTTATTACCTGATACGGAATCTCGGTCACCACAATTTGATATTGTCCATGCCCCAAATCTTCGGTTATCCACTTGGCGCGAATACGGAAATTCCCTTTACCTTGCTTATAGTTATTCAAAATCGTCTCAAACGAATCAACCAACATACCGCCGGTCGGAAAATCCGGTCCCTGTACCTTGCGCACCACCGCTTCGTCACTGCAATCCGGATTATCGATCATCAACAGCAACGCATCGCTTAGTTCGCTTAAATTATGCGGCGGAATATTGGTAGCCATACCCACGGCAATACCCATCGAGCCGTTGCACAATAAATTCGGCACCATCGCCGGCATTACCACCGGTTCGCTGTCCTCGCCGTCATAAGTATCGGTAAAGTCAACCGCATCGGAGTTCAATCCGTCCATCAAATCCATGGCAAATTCGGTCAAGCGCGCCTCGGTATAACGCATAGCCGCGGCACCGTCGCCGTCAATATTACCGAAGTTTCCCTGCCCGTCAACCAATGGATAACGCACCGAAAAATCCTGTGCCAAACGCACCATTGCGCCATAAACCGCACTATCTCCGTGCGGATGATATTTACCGATGACATCGCCGACCACGCGGGCGCATTTTTTAAAACTGTTCTTCGGGTCCAAATGCAACTGCCGCATGGCATACATCAGGCGCCGATGTACCGGTTTCAACCCGTCGCGCACATCAGGCAACGAACGTGATACAATGGTCGACATTGCATACGACAAATAGCGTTTACTCAATTCTTCTCCGAACTGTACGTCTTTTATTTTTTGCGCTTCATCAACCATTATTTCACCTTAAAGTTTATACATTTTCCCGAATTTCAGCAGATTAACACGATTTTCCGGTAATTGCAAGTTATGCTGTGCTAAAAAATTCTTTTGCAAAAAGCTGCCGGTCATTGCCAAAACATCAGTAATTTCCTTGTGTTGCGGGCGATAATTTTTCTCGGCTATATACTGTGGATAAGCAAACAATTTATCCTTATACGGCGCTCCGACCTCAGCACATACCGCACGTCCGGTTTTCGGCGAAACGTATAGCAAATCCGTATGTTTACCGGTAACTGCGCACTCGTTGATATCCAATCCGATACCCAAAAAATCGAGCAGATAAAATTCAAAAAACGAATAATATGCCAGCCAATTATCATCATTAATATGGCGAAAAAAATCATCTACCGCGCCAAAAAACGAGCCTAAATCGTCATTTTGCGCCACACACTCATCCAACAATCGGCACAACGAGACCAGCGCTTCGATTTTATCTTCATTCAGCACAAAATCGGCTGCGTGCGAATGCACCAACTCCACTCCGTGCAGGCTTAACATATTTTCTTCCACTCTGGCATAAGCATTGAATGAAATGTAATTACCGATTTGAAAAACTCCCAGCCCGCGTTTATTGAGTGCACCCTTAACATAACCGATGATTTTGCCCTTATGCGGACAGATAAGCGTAACAATAGCCGATTGTTCGCCGTGTTTTCTGATTTTAATGATATATCCTTCGCCGCTGAATTGCATAAATTATCCGTCCGTAAAACTTTGTTATCCAGATTTATAGCATAAAATTATTAATATTCTTTTATCAAAGTTTTATTGACTTTATCAAACGCCATCAGCTCGGTCAGCACCCGTTCCATATCGCTCAATTTGATAGAGTTCGGACCATCGGAGAGTGCCTTATCCGGATTTTCGTGCGTTTCGATAAACACGCCGGCCACACCCACGGCCACCGCCGCTCGTGCCAACACCGGCGCAAATTCACGCTGTCCGCCGGTAGTTCCGCCCAATCCGCCCGGCTGTTGTACCGAATGCGTGGCATCAAAAATCAGCGGATAACCGGTATCTTTTGCCATTTGCGGAAATGCCCGCATATCCGTAACCAGCGTATTATAGCCGAAACTGGTGCCGCGCTCGGTAATGCAAATATTATGATTTCCGGAATCCTCCACCTTTTTAACAATATTTTTCACGTCCCATGGCGCCAAAAACTGTCCTTTTTTAATATTAACCACTTTACCGGTTTTGGCTGCCGCCACCACCAAATCGGTCTGCCGACACAAAAACGCCGGAATTTGCAATACATCAACATATTTTGCCACTTCTGCGCACTGCCATACTTCGTGAATATCGGTCAAAATCGGCAAATCCGGATACAGTTTGCGAATTTGCTCAAATGTCTTCATTCCTTCTTCCAACCCTACGCCGCGAGCACTGTTTATCGATGTGCGGTTAGCCTTGTCAAAAGAGGCCTTAAAAATATACGGCAGCCCCAATTTCTGCGTAATCTCCACCATTGAGCCGGCGATAAAAATCGCATGTTCGCGGCTCTCAATCTGACACGGTCCCGATATCAGCGCCAGAGGCAACCTGTTGCCGAGTGCCACCTTTCCGACTTGAATAATTTTCTGCTCCATCTTCATCTCCTATATATGTAAACGGGCAAACATAAAGAACACGTTTCCGTCGTTTTTAACACCCGGAATATATGCACCGTGCACTTCAATATTGCGATATCCCGCACCCACCAACGGCAACGGCAACGGCACCGGAATATAATGATACTCATGACGTTGTGTCAAACCCAAAGTATAGCCTACACCGGCGTGCCACTGATTTTCCGAACCGGCAAACCAGTTCCACTGGCGGGCATAACCGAAGTATGTTTCAAAATACGAGTTGGAATCCTTAAAGCCCAAAGCATACAAGCCCGACCACGTTCCTTCGTCGTTAATATGCGAAATACCCAAACCGGCGCCCCACGGATACTCGTTATATCTGTCCAAATGTTCACGGTCATAAGTCAGACGATTATGCCAAGCATAAAATGGTACAAACAAATCATAATCATGCTCGTTCCAAATTTCTTTGATATCGGTTTTCAAAAAATTATAGCTGTCTGCCCACCATCCGGCTTCTGCCTGCCAACCGAGACAGCATCCGAGCAACACAACAGTTGATAAAAGCTTGGTTCTCATATTCGTTTTCCTTATTCTTCGTTATCTTTCATATCCGGCGTGACGATGCCGCATGATATCACATACTTAATACCGTCTTCAACACTCATATTGAGTTTAATCACATCATTTTCCGGCACAAAAATCAAAAAACCGGAGGTTGGATTAGGGGTTGTCGGTACAAATATACTCAATGTTTTCTGTTTGGTATTGGTGTCAATTTCACCACCTGTTTCGTTGTTGCTGACAAATGCAATCGACCACAGTCCTTTGCGCGGATATTCCACCAACACCACTTCGTTAAACGAGCGGGATTTTTGCGATAAAAACGTTTCGAAAATTTGTTTCAACAGCGAATATATGCTTGAAATCACCGGCATTTTACGAATAATTTTTTCCCACAGGCGCACAAAAAACTTACCGATATAGCCGGTAGTGAGCATACCGATAAACAACAACAGCAAAATCAGCAATAAGAGCCCCAACCCCGGCACGGCATACGGCACAAAATCGCCGATTTTCCATTGCTGCGGTATCAGTTTTTTGGTAACTTCATTTATCCATATCACCAAAT
Source organism: uncultured Pseudomonadota bacterium (assembly GCA_902793695.1). Classification (GTDB taxonomy): domain Bacteria; phylum Pseudomonadota; class Alphaproteobacteria; order RF32; family CAG-239; genus RUG410. Next base: position 6,813 of record CADBEI010000019.1, read on the forward strand.
GATACGACATATATATGGTAATTGCTACCGGCGCCGCCACAATCACACCGGTAAAGAAGTAATTTTTCAATCTGTGGAAAAAAGTATCTTCGGTTTTGTTTTCCTGTTTCATGACTTCCTCATTATATCATTGATTAACATTTGCACACGCTTACGTCCTTGCCAACTGTCGCAACGCACATATCCGACCACATCGAACACTTCGCCGCTGTTTTGCAATATTGCCTGTCCGATATCGCTATCCGCCGCGCGAAACGCAATCGCCGGAATTTTATCGCCCGCGGCCGAAAGCAAAGTACACTTTACGTGACCGTTGCCCACAATCTGCGCCCAACCGCAACGCACATCTCGCAACATAATTTGCGGCTCGGGATTACCGGTACCATACGGTTCCAAAAGTTGCAAATCATCGGCAAATTGTTCGTTAATTGCGCTCGGGCTGACTATAGCATCAATATTTAGCACCGGCACGATTTTTTCACTGCCGAGTCGCGACAGGATATATTCTCCGGCAAATTTTCTGAACTCTGGTATTTGTTCTTCACGCAACGAGAAACCTGCCGCCATAATATGTCCGCCGCCACCGCTGATAACTCCTTTTTCTTTGGCCGAGAGAATCAGTGCACCCAAGTCAATACCCTCGGTAGAACGCGCCGAACCTTTTACCTCGTCCGATTCCACCGACATTACAAATGCCGGAACATTATAACGCTCGCGCAATTTCCCGGCCACAATACCGATAACACCTTGGTGCCAATCGTGTCCGTAAACAAACACCATCGGATATTCTTGCGGCGTGCCTTCAATTTGTTCGATTGCATTCAGAAAAACAAAATTTTCTATCTCTTTGCGCTCAAAGTTAAACTGGTTGAATTGTTCGGCCAACACCTGTGCTTCTTCCTCATTTTCCGAACACAACAGCTTGCTGCCGAGCCGCGCGTCCCCTACCCGTCCGCAGGCATTAATCCGCGGTCCGAGGGCAAAGCCCAAGTGATACGCCGTCGGTGCTTCTTGCAAATTCAAAACCTTCATCAGTTGCCGCAATCCGACGTTTTGCATTTTATGCATAACTTTTAGTCCTTGCCGCACATACGCTCGATTTAAGCCCAAGAGCGGCACTACATCACACACTGTTCCTAAAGCCACCAAATCCAGCAACTGCAACAAATCCGGTTCATTACGATTCTGATAAAAACCACGCTGACGCAACAACCTGTTTACAGCCACCAACACCATAAACCCTACGCCGACCGCCGACATATATTGCAAATAGATGTACGGATTATCCTCGTCCAGCCTTTTCGGATTAACCACCGCATAAACCTTTGGTAAAATCGGCTCGGCTTCGTGATGGTCAATAATTATAATATCAAATTTCTCGGCCGCCCGATTCAAAACATCAAATGCCGTGGTACCGCAATCAATGGTAATAACCAAACTCGCCTTGCCGTCGGCAAATTCCTTAAACGCAACATCGCTCGGTCCGTAGCCTTCTTCTCGGCTCGGAATATGGATAAGCGGCTCAATCCCGACTTGGCGAAAGAAACGGGTTAAAATCGAAGTCGAAGTCGCCCCGTCAACGTCATAATCGCCGATTATTGCTATCTGCTCGTGTTTTTCCACCGCCGCAGCAATCCTTTCGGCCGCTTTTTGCATATCTTTCAGCACCGTCGGTTCCGGCATCAGTTTCTGAATTTTCGGATGCAAAAAAACATCTGCTTCTTCGGCAGAAATACCGCGCAAACACAAAATCCGCGCAATAGAAAGCGGAACTCCGCAAACTTCGGATATATGGTAACACAACTTATCGTCCGTTTCCGGCTCGTTCCATATATTTCCGCCCAAAGAAATATTATCTTGCATTATTTAAGCCGATATAAATAAATTTCCGCACGACGGTTAGCTGCCTCATCAGCACGAGTAACTTCCTTTTTGACCGGACGACTGTCAAACATTGCAAATGTACTGATTTTATCGGCAGAAACTCCGGCATCAACCAAAGCTTTTGCCGTATTAATCGCCCGCTCGTTGGAAATATCGATATTCACCAAAATCCGCTGTATCGGGTCTTTAGTTCTGGTACGGTGCGAAGCATGACCGTAAACAACCAATATCGCGTCATCGGTTGTTTTGGCGGCAATATCACGAATAACCTGCAAGTCATTCTTCTTTAAATCAGCTTTTCCGTCATCAAAATGGATAACCCCTTCCAATCTTGCATCGGCAATTTTGGAAACATATTCATCTTCGGATAAGCGACAATCCGGACCGTTGAACAAACCGGCGCAACCGCTCAAAATCAGGGCCATACTCGCAATTAACAATTTTTTCATACGCAAACTCCTTTATGTTTCTTTATTTTGTAATTTAGAAAATATTACACCTTAACACAAATACAAAAGCGGTTTTTCCCCAAAAAAATTAACGTTTTTTTTGTAAATAATTATTAAAATATGTTTGAATTATCTGAAAATGTGCTGTACGATGCACACATCATACAATAAAAAATAGGAGTGATTATGTTTAAGTTTTACAGAATTTTGGCGCTGGCCGCGATGGTTTTAATCTCTGCATGTTCCGATGAAGAAAATAACCAGAGTGCCAACAAAACATCTCTTGAATGGCCGGCGGTTACCGAGGCCGCGGTTGTAGCCAAAGACGGCGGTGAAATCAGAAATATCTTCCAAATCAACGTTGCCGATACTCAGGATAAAATTTATCACGGCTTAATGGGACGCACCTCTATTGACGAGAACTACGGTTTATTGTTTGATGTTAACATCGCACCGAAAGATGCCCAGATTGCTTTTTGGATGAAAGACACGCTGATTCCGTTAGATATGTTGTTTTTGGATGAAAAAGGCGTCGTTTACTTTATTTACAAAAATGCGCAGCCTAATGATATTACCCCGATTGTTGCTCCGAAAAGACCGCGTGCGGTGTTGGAAGTTAACGCCGGACAAGCCGACAAATACGGCATTGAACTCGGCGATATGCTGAAAGCTGATTTATTCGGCAACAATTAGTCACCATATAATGAAAAAATCCCTCGCAGCGTTCAAGCCGCGGGGGATTTTTTTGTTTTATCAGAACCAAGTTTGCGTTTGTGTCAGATATTCCAAAACATCATTGATGTCCGAACATTCTCCGACATAATGACGATATTTTTCATCGCCGTAAACATCCTTACGGACAGCCTTTTTGAAATGTCTGAAAACAGCACCGCGACCGACTTCAGGCGAATGGAGCATAAATTGGTTGCCTCTGACAAACATCAACCTGAAATCACGCATTCCGCCTTCGTACTGTTCCAAAATTTCCATCATCTTATACCATATCGGATACACAATGTTAATTGACCAATCATCAATATCTCCTTCGAGTGAGAATCCTTTAACGATAATCAGCTTTCTGTCACCGCGTTGATTGGTTGTAAGTATTGAAACTTCAAGATTGGGAAAAGCATTTTTTAACTTTTCCATAATTTCAGCTTTCTTATCCATAAGCAATATAAGTTTTAATAATTGAGCCATAATTATAATTTAAGTATCTGCATTTTAAATAAAAAATATATCGGAGTCAAACGAAAAAATCCGCTTAAAGTATTCAGCTTCAAGCGGATTTCAACATAATATTCGTCGCTGTTTTCAACGACTTATCTATTACTTCAGCGAATTGATAAACGTATTGAGCAAACGCACTCCGAAACCGCTGGCGCCTTTCGGATACAAAACATTCGTACCTTCGCTCAAATCCATACCGGCAATATCAATATGCACCCACGGTGTACCTTTTTCAATAAAGCGTTGCAAGAAGCAAGCCGCCGTAGCCGAACCTGCCGCACGACCGTTGCCGATGTTTCTCATATCGGCAATCGCCGAATCCATTTGCTTGTCATATTCGGCATCCATTGGCATCCGCCACACGCGCTCACCGCTTTCTTTACCGGCCGCCGTTATTTTATCCGCCAGTTTATCGTTATTGGCAAAAATTCCGGCAAAAGTATGCCCGAGAGCAACAACAATCGCACCGGTCAGAGTTGCCATATCCGCGACACATTTCGGCTTGAATGTCTTTTGAATATAAGTCAGACAATCGGCCAATACCAAACGTCCTTCCGCATCCGTATTCAACACCTCCACGGTTTGTCCCGACATAGAGGTAAAAACATCCCCCGGACGATAAGCACTGCCCGAAGGCATATTTTCCACCAATCCGACCACTGCCACCACGTTTTTCGGCGCTTTTTGCAAAGCCAGCGATTTCATTACCGCCGTCATTGCCGCCGCACCGGCCATATCTTGTTTCATATCACCCATATTTGCCGCCGGTTTGATGGAAATACCGCCGCTGTCAAAAGTAACACCCTTGCCTACCAGACCGACCGCAAATTTATCGTCTTTCGGGTTACCGCACCATTTAATAATCGCAATCCGCGGCCGATTGGCCGAACCTTGTGCCACCGCCAGCGCCAAATTAAAGCCGAGCTCTTTCATTTTGGTTTCTTCCAAAATTTCCACTTCCAAACCGAGATATTCCAAACGCTTGATATCAGCCGCCAAAATTTCCGGAGTCATGGCATTTGCCGGCTCATTTATCAAATCGCGGGCATAACGTACGGCATTGGCCACGGCGGCAACATCTTTATAACCGCTCATATCTTTAAGACCGGTGTTGGTAAAAGCAATTTTTTCCAATTTCGGATAAAAAGATTCTTTTTTCTTGGTAAAATATTTATCGAAGCGATACGAGGCCAATTCAACACCCAGTGCAAAATCATACACTTTTCTGACATCAATCTTCGGTAACGCCGCTTTTATTGTGCGACAATTTTTGATTTTTTGCCACATTGCTCCGCCGAATTTTTGCCACTCAACTGCCGTATCGAGCTTAACTATGGCGATGAACACTTTATATTCGCCCAAATCATATTCTTTGATTTTATCTTCGGGTTTTTGCTTTTTTACGGCGGCCGCCAAGCCCGTTTCGTTATCATTAAGCAACTTAACGATATCTTCCGGTTTTGCCGCCGCAATTACTTTATCACCTTTGGCACCGATATTGCGCCCGATTACAAATTCAACCATAATTTCCTCCTTTACAAAACTTTTTTTATTATAATCGTTGAATATCGTTAAAAAATAGTAGACTTTATAATATTTTTTTGATATAGTTTAGACAAAACATAACTTAATAAACAGACAAGGCATCGTAATGGGACGCAAAAAAAGGACATACGCCGAAAAACACTTTGATTTTCTGCCGAGTGCATCTGAACTTACAGGCAGATTTATCAAAGAGAATGCCGATTTATGGGAAACTCTGCGTAGTCCTATTGATTTTCAAGAGAATTTTACAAATCTGACATATTCGCGGCAAATTGCTTTGGTTGACCTGTTGCACGATATTACCTATAACAAAGTTACGATTTCTCCGGCCAAAATGCAGGAAAAATTGCTTGATTTAAGTGCCGATTGCCTTGAGATGATTGGCTGGATGTGCGGCTCTTTTTATGATGCCGGAAACATCTATTATCCTCTCTCCGATGACGAGAAAAAGTTGGTGCGAATGGAGTGCTACGGTTCCATTGATGCCCGCCGCGAACACGAACTCAGCTCGTATTACAAGTTTTTTTGCAAAAGCGAAAACCGCGGTAAATTCAAACTGAAAGATTATGATTTGTCGCAATCGCCGATGTGGTGTGTTTTCAACCAATTTGAGAGCTTTCGCTCAATTGCCCCGAATGTTCGGCGCTATATGTATAAAAACGGCATTAATCCGGACGCGCTGAAGGTTATGTCGGTCAGCGATTTCTGCGACGTTATTCACAAATCATTTGCCAAGACACCGGAATCGATGAAGGCATTGTTTCTTAAAACCGGCTATAAAAAGAAGTTTGTTAAGAGTTTTATGCGCGAACAGGGTAAAGCCCTATATAATCGTCTGCTCGCCGACGGTTTGGACGAGCGTAAAGTTGTTTCATTATGCCGACGTATGGCTAAAGACGGCTGTTGCGATATATCATCTCTGGTAGTCACGGAGATAAATTTCACTCCGCGCATTATCAAAGATTTGCGCAACACACCGTATTACAGCGAAGACTATAAGGTCGGCGATAAAATACCGGAAGAATTAATGGACAGGATGTTCACGGAAGACAAAGAAAATATACTGATTGCGCGGGACGAAAACGGTTTACCGCTGAACAAAGACGATATGCCGTGTTTTGAAGTGCACCATAAAAATGCCGTAAAATTTGCCAATGACGACGACTATCTGGCTAAAGTGAACTATCCGACCAATCTGGTGTTGGTCGAGCACGAAATGCACCGCGCTTATTTTCACGGATTTGATGACACTGATGAAGTCGCAAAAAATAACGAGATGTATTTTTCCCGTATTAATATGTATGATTCGAACGTAGCGTTGCTTGACGGATTTAATTTTGAAATAAGTTGTGAATGGGAAAAAAACAGCAGTTTGCAAAAACGTATTCAACAAGATAAGCAAAACGTGGTTAACTATTATGAAATGCAACTGCAACGCCTTAATAGTATTCCGGAAATCGCCGACAACTATGGTATTGAATATTCCAAACGTGACTTAAGTAATGAGCGTCGTAACCTGATTGGTATGTTACAAGATAAAATCAACGTCTCTGCCGAGGATTTACAGATTTTTACCGATTGGGCCGTGCCTGACGCAAAAACCCAAAAGATTCTTAATAAGGCTACGAAAAAAAATCTGAAACTTACCAAAAAAAATCCGGGAAATGAGCTATGAACAAATTTTTGGAAGAAATCAAAGATAAAAGGTTTGCTCACGGCGAAAAATTAGAAACCGAAGCACTTATTATCGCCCAAAAAGTTCTGCATAATATGGGATTGGGACTTATTCCTAAGTCTTATGCCGATTTTTTGCACCATTACAACGGTATGAAATTCGACGGCTCTTACCTTTTTGGTGCCACTGTGGATGACGACTTGGATATAATTGATAAAAACGAACAAATGAAAAAGCCGGAGAATACCATTCTGCTCGGATATAATGATTTTGATTTGCTTTGTTACGATTATACCCTCAACGAATATCTGATAATTGACCGCGGCGATTTCAAAGTTACGGATAAATATTCGGAAAATGAACTGGATTATGCTTTAAGTAAAATTTTTGAATTTTGAAATGACTGATAATATCTACACCAATACTCCGCAAAATATTGAGAAAGCCGCCGAAGTGATTAAAAGCGGCGGGCTTGTGGCGTTCCCGACAGAAACTGTTTACGGTCTGGGAGCAAATGTTTATAATGCGCAAGCGGTTGCTGCCATTTTTGCCGCCAAACAGCGACCACATTTTGACCCGCTGATTTCTCACATTGCCGAAATCGATTTCTTAAAAGAATATGCCGCTACCGATGCCCGCGTGTTTGCGTTGGCCAAACGTTTTTGGCCGGGGCCGCTCACCTTTGTTTTGAAACGCATTGAAGAAAATCCGGCAATTGACTTGGCTTGCTCCGGTTTGCGTACGCTGACGGTCAGAATGCCGCGTCACCCGATGGCATTGGAACTTATCCGCAAGAGCGGAGTGCCGATTGTGGCGCCTTCGGCTAACAAATACCAATCCATAAGTCCGACTACGGCGCAACATGTAGCCGATGGTTTGGGCAATAAAGTCAATATGATTCTTGACGGTGGTCCTTGTGCGGTAGGAGTAGAGTCCACTATTTTGGATTTGACCGGTTCGCAGGTGGTAATGTTACGTGCCGGCGGTACCGCCAAAGAAGACATTGAAGAGTTTTTGGGCGAAGAGGTTTTAATTTCCGCAGGCAATCCGGATTTGCCTTCCGCACCGGGGCAATTATTGCGTCACTATGCCCCGCGCAACACTTTGCGTATAAATGTTGTGCGACCGGATAAGGATGAGTATTTCATCGGCTTCGGCAATATTGACGGCGATATCAACCTAAGCCCGCGCGGAGATGTCGAAGAAGCCGCCGGCAATTTGTTTGCTTATCTGCGTTTGGCTGATGCGGCCGCAACTCGCGGTAAAATCGCCGTTGCCCCTATTCCGCGCGACGGTTTGGGCTTAGCTATCAACGACCGCTTAAAACGCGCTTCATATAAATAAATATTCCGTTGACATAACCGCAAAAGCGTTATAGAGTGCACACCGATTAGGAATTAGTGTGTAATTAAATATTATTTCGTATGGAACAATTATTATTTTACGGCAACATCATCTTTTGGATAGGATTGTTGCTGGCGGGTTTTATCTCAATGACATGCACGTACCGTTGGCACGGTATCAGAGGTTCACTTTTACCAAGCACCCCGACATGCAAAAAATCTGCCGGGCATTGTATGTTGTGAACGTGTTGCTCGCGTTGTTTGCCGAAGTCGGTGATTATTGGCGAAACCAAGCATTCTCTTGTTTGAACTATTTCATCAATTTGATGGTTGTTCTGCTCATCTATTTTGTGGTTTGCTATTCATTCGTCATCTGTTTGTTGTGGGTAGTCTCCGCTTTATGGAGAATGCTTCGGCTGTTTGTTGCCGCGCTGGTATGCATTTTCAAGGATACCCTTGAATGGATAAACGCCGAATAGTTTTTGATAAAGTTTAATTTTATGTACTTGACATTTATACTTTAAAAGCATATAATCAACAATTGTGAAAAAAATTATTTAGTTACAATATGAGCGAAAACAAAAAAACAAGCGGGCTTTTACTGCCCTTGCGCCTTATCAGCCAGTCACTTAAAACGGAATCTAAGAACAGCCACGTTATCCGCAACGGCATCGTCAAGATGTTAGAGGATAAGATGGACGAAGTGGAGACCATCCCCGTGGATGAAATTCCGAAAATCAAGACACTGCTGCAAAAGATAGCGCCGGCAGAGCCCAAGGTTGCGGAGGAAGTCAATCAGATGATTGCCAAGTTCCACCCCAACCTCTGAGATGACAGAGCCATTCGTTCTTTATGAACGTCTGGCTCTTTTATTTTTCTGCTAGTAATTTATTCACAAATTCCGGCAACGTAGTACCGGCCGGACCGTAAATATGTTCGTCAAACATTCGGTTATTTGAGGTTTTTTCCATATTAAACTCATAAGTATCCGCCCCGAACATCTTGGCTATTTGCACAAATCCGGCCGCCGGATACACCACCCCCGACGTACCGATTGATAAAAACAAATCACAAGTGCGCAACAAATTATCCACCTTATCCATATATAATAAATCTTCGCCGAAAAACACGATATTCGGCTTCAACACCGCCGCAATTCCGCAATTTTCACACACATCCTCGGAACTGAATTCGCCCCAAGTTTCAAAAACATGACCGCAATTTAAGCAGCGCATCTGGTTAATCTGCCCGTGAATATGATATACGTTTTTGTTGCCGGCCTTTTCGTGCAAAGTATCAACATTTTGCGTCACCACGCTGATATTTGCCGGATATTTTTCCTGCAGAGTTGTAATCGCCTTATGTGCCGCATTGGGCTGAGCATTAAATAACTCCGGCCGCATTTCGTTATAAAACTCGTGCACATAATCGGGGTTGCGATAAAACGCCTCAATGGTGGCCACATCTTCCACACGATGCTTATTCCACAACCCGTCTTCGCTGCGAAAAGTTGCCAATCCGGATTCGGCAGAAATACCGGCACCGGTCAAAATCACAATATTTTTATACTTGTGCATCACCACAAATTACCTCAAACAATTCCCGATTACTGGTGCGCTTCCACTCGGCATTCTCCATATTGGTGATATAATCTTGCCGATATTTGAACACATTATCAACTGCCGTCAACAAATCGGTTTCTACTTTATCGTCCGTCAGAATCTCGGCAAATCCCTGTTTTTGAAATGATTTGGCATTAAGCGATTGTTCACCGCGGCTGGATGTTGACGGTAACGGTACCAACAGCATCGGCTTTTTCTGGCTCAACAGCTCAAAAATGGCATTGGAGCCGGAACGCGAAACAACCACATCGGCCAATGCCATCAAATCCTTAAATTCCTTATCCACAAATTCAAACGGCGCATAACCTTCGCAACGCGCCAATACTGTTTGTCCTTTGCCGCAAATATGAATAATTTGATATTTTTCAAGCAGCGCCTCCAGATTTTTGATTACGGCATTATTTATACTTTTGGCTCCGAGTGAACCGCCGACAAACATCAGCACCGGCTTATCCGACTTAAAATTGCACATATCGCGGGCCTTTTCCGCATCGCCGTTATTAAGTCGGTCGGTCAGCACCGGCCCCACGCAGCGCACCTTGTTTTTATCGCTCACATAATCGGCCGTATCGGCAAAAGTGGTAAAAAAGGTACTGACAAACGGCAACGACATTTTATTGGCCAGCCCCGGAGTCACATCGGATTCGTGCATATAAATCTTTTTATTGCCGTTGAGCCAAGCCCCGAACACCACCGGAAACGACACAAATCCGCCCTTGGAAAACACTACATCCGGCTTTTCTTTACGGATAATATTCCACGCTTCAAACACACCGAGCGGCACCCGCATCGCATCCTTGAAATTTTCCCACGAAAAATAGCGACGCAGCTTGCCGGTGGCAATCGGATAATATTTCACGCCCTTAATTTTTTTAATCAGCTCATTTTCAATTCCGGTTTTGGAGCCGATGTAAACAACTTCCCATCCGCTCTGCAAAAACAAAGGAATTAAGCCCAGATTCAACGTGACATGACCGCCCGAGCCGCCACCGGTAAAGATTATTTTTTTCATAACATCCTCCTTTGTTTGTGCATTTTTTGCCATTTTAGGCGTATAATCGTAAATATTCCGTGTAAAAAAGTACAAATATCGTGGATTTTTATGCAAAAAAGTTTTATATCGTATTTTCAGAGATACTTTTAAACAAGGATAAAAATAATGAACAAAGTACAAAGTGATTTCTTAAACGATATTAAAGAAGAAAAAGTAGCCGTTACCGTGTTTTTGATTAACGGAGTTAAGCTTCAGGGCATTATTACGGCACAAGACGAAGAAAGTTTATTGTTGCGTCGCGATGGTCATACGCAGTTGGTATATAAGCACGCCGTTTCCACCATTATGCCGAGCGTTGCCTTGGATATTGCCGAAGAATAGTGATAGAATATCAGCAAAATCCGACTTGTAAAACTTGTGTCATCTGCCCGATTGTTGCGGGCGAACGGCAAAGTTTGTCTCCGGAAAGCCGTTTGGAAGAAGCCAAAGGCTTGACACAAGCCATTAATTTAGACATTGCATACAGCGAAATAATCAATTTAAAAGAACTCAAACCAGCCACCTATTTCAGCCACGGTTTTATCGAGCGTATGCAACCGATTATTGCCGAACAAAATATTGAACTGATGGTGGTGGATACTCGCCTCAGTCCGATTCAGCAACGCAACCTTGAAAGAGAATTAAAACTCAAGGTTATTGACCGTACGGCTTTGATTTTGGAAATTTTCGGTGAACGGGCACAAACCAAAGAAGGTGCATTGCAAGTAGAATTGGCACACCTGACTTATCAGCGTTCGCGTCTGGTACGCAGTTGGACCCACTTGGAGCGTCAGCGCGGCGGCGCCGGCTTTTTGGGCGGACCGGGGGAAACCCAAATTGAGCTCGACCGCCGTATTATTGACGATAAAATCGTCCGCATTAAAAAAGATTTGGAAAAAGTCCGCAAAACCCGCGATATTCAGCGCAGTGCCCGTCGCAAAGTTCCCTACCCGATTGTTGCCTTGGTGGGATACACCAACGCCGGAAAATCCACTTTATTCAACAAACTGACGCAAAGCAATGTAATGGCGGCGGATATGCTTTTTGCCACGCTTGACCCGACTATGCGCAAAATCGCCCTGCCGCACGGAATGGAAATTATTTTATCCGATACCGTAGGCTTTATTTCCGATTTACCGCACGAGTTAATTATGGCTTTTCGCGCAACTTTGGAAGAAGTATTAAATGCCGACATTATCTTGCACGTACGCGATATTTCCAATCCTGACAGCAACACCCAACGCACTGATGTGTTGCAGGTATTGGACAACCTCGGCCTCAACGAAATTCAGTACGCCGATAATTATATAGAGGTGCTAAATAAGGCCGATTTGTTGGAACCTGATGAAAGACAGGGCCGACAAAATAAAATTATGGACAAGACTAATGTGGTTTTGACTTCCGCATACAGCGGCGACGGTTGCGAACATTTGCTTGATATTATCGAACAAAAATTGACCTCGGCGCATATCCGCTGTCAGATAACTTTTCCGCTCTCTGACGGCAAAACCGCGGCGTGGCTGCATCAAAATTGCCGCATTGAAAAGCTTGAAAATTCGGAAAACGAAAATACTTATACCGTGAGCATACGTGCAGACGATTTGGCTCGTCTGAATAAAATGTGCGAACAAAATCGGGATATAAGTATAAGGAAATAAAATGCGCAAATTCATATATTTAATCGGGCTGCTGGTTATAACCGGCTGCCAAGATATCAACTATACAAGTTCCGAATATCAACAGAGGTTAAGTGAAGTTGTCGGTAAAAGCGCCGCTTATCTTTATGCCTCATGGGGCGAGCCGCAGCAAATCACTCCGGTGGCCGATAACACTTATTTAGCGACTTATTACGCTTCCGAAAGCAAGCCGATTGATAACAATTATCAGCCTTATGCCGGCGAAATAAGTTATGCTGCGATGGCGATTCCGAATTATGGCCTGCCGTTACCTCCGCCGCTGTTTTATTGCAAAACTACGTTTGTTATTCGCAACAATATTGTCACCGATTTCAATTTTAACGGCGACGATTGTTATTAAAAATTTATCCCCGAAAGCGGCATTTAAGCAGCATTTCGGGGATATAATCACGACTTTGCGTTGTGATAGAGGTCATAGAGAACCACCAGCTCCGGTATAGCCTTCTTGCGGAACTCCTTCTCGATCTCAGAGAAGAACTTACGCTTGTTTTTGACGTAGATTTGCAGGTCTTCGGCATTCTCCGGTAGCAAAAGCTTCAGCTCAGCCTCGCGAACATGAAACTCCGTCTGGTTGATGTAAAACCGCCTATACTCGCGCATCCCCTCACCCCACAACAACATTTCGTTATCGTGGTCGGCAAAGTTATGGTATTCGATGTATTTCATCAAATACTTGCCACGGAACTCAGGCTCAAACAATCTCTTCTCGAGCTTCGACCCCAGCACCCAGCTCTCCAAGAAAAAGAGGAGTACATCCTCATTCTCGGGGCGGAACATCAGATCTTGGTTTGCCTCATGCAAAGAGTGATGCTTGAGATACTCAAACAGCGCCGGTCGATAGGCGGGCTCAAACAAATACTTTTCATCGTCGGGCGCCACCAGATTGCGGACATCCTTCAACAATTCACACAGGTCATTAACCTTTTCGGCGTCCCCAAAAAAATAGGGATTTACCTCCTCGGGAAATCTTTTCATATAAAAATTTTTTGATAATAAATAAAACACCAATCAGGTTATCATTATTTTCCTTTTTTGTCAAACAAAAAAAACGCCCCTTGCAGAACATTTTTTCTGTGCAATTTTCGGGCATCATACCGCCAAAGCCGGCGCCATCTGCTTGTGCTTGAACTCCGAGCGACGAATTAAAGCGTCCACCCGCTCGACCAACTCCTTATCATAACCGGCCGTCACCGCTTCCGCTGCCGACTTTTTATCATCATAAAGCAACTTCAACACCTCATCCAAAACCACATACGGCGGCAATGAATCCTCATCTTTTTGCCCTGCTGCAAGTTCTGCCGACGGCGCCCGCGTGATTACCGCTTCCGGCAAAGCGTATCCTAAAGTATTGCGCCATTTGGCCAATGCGAAAATCGTGGTTTTATATACGTTACCTATCGGCATTAAACCGCCGCAAGTGTCACCATAGAGCGTACAATATCCGGTCAATGCCTCCGATTTGTTGCCGCAAGCCAACACCAACCCGCCGTTTTGGTTAGACCACGCCATTAACAGCTGTCCGCGAATACGCGCCTGCAGATTTTCTGCCGTAATACCGTGCACGGGAGCCTTAAAAGCCTGCGCTAAAAAGCCGATTTCCGCATTAACCAACGGTTCAATATCCAACTCATGATAATCAAGATGGTTGAGCTTAGCCGTTTCGCGAGCAATTTGCAGACTCAAATCAGATGTATATTGAGTTTTCATCATAATCGCCGTAACATTTTCGCCACCTAAAACATCTGCCGCCAACACCGCGGTCAGCGCCGAATCCAGCCCGCCGGAAAGTCCGAGAATTACTTTATTAAAGCCGTTTTCGTCGCAATATTGCCGCAAGCCGCTTTGCAATTTATGCCAAAGTTTTTCCATAGTTTATCTCCCCGACTGCGCATTCAAAATCAGCATTTGTCGTGTGTTATACAGATTCGTTTCCAATCCCACGCCGTAAATATGCGGATTGGCCAACCGCTTGTATGACTCGTCAAGCCGTGCCAAATTAGCCTTGCCGCGTTGCTGCAGTTTTTGCAAATTCAACTCCGGCGGATTGATTACCTTGCCGTTTTGCATCACCGGTTGCAACAACAAATACGCCTGTTCTCCGGCTTTGAAATCACGTTTTAAGCCGTTTATGCTATCAAGAGTGTATGAGGTAATATTGCGTGATAATTTACCGTCTTGCACCAAATCCGTATCGGCCGCACCGCAGATAATATCGCCCTCAAACTTATCTTTGCGTATGATTCGCACCACATTGGTCGCCCCCGGAATGGTAGTTTTTCCTTCGGCGATTTTAATGCACGGACGTCCCATATATTGCTTGGTTTTAAACACTCCGCCCAATGCCGGAGTATCATAAGCCGTAACCAACTTGGTACCCGCCGCCAAAACATCATACGGCGCCTTTTGCACTATCAGCAGATTTTCTATCAGGTGTTCATCCAAGTCATTGGAAGCCACCATTTTTACATTGGCAAACAGCGGATTATCGCCTTCGGCATCTATCATTTTGCGCGCTTCCTTCGCCCAATATGCCAAATCGCCGGAATCCACCCGCATTCCCATCAGCGGCAAACCGACTTCCTTAGTTGCTTCAATGGCATGCTTAATTCCCTCGCGCGTATCATAAGTATCGACCAATAGCGTGGTATTCCCCGGATTGCCGCGCATAAAAGCCTTAAAAGCGTCGACTTCTTTTTCATAGCTCATCACAAAAGAGTGCGCCATAGTACCGGAATCCGGAATCCCGTAATGTTTGGCCGCCGCGGTGTTGGAAGTGCCGGTTGCACCGCCGATAAACGCCGCTCTGGTTTCGGAAAATCCGCCCATCTCATGCCCGCGTCTTAAGCCGAATTCCAAAAGCGGACGTTGTTTGCCGTCCAAAGAAGCAGCATATATCATACGCGATGCCTTGGTTGCCACCAAACTCTGCGAATTAAACGCGTTTAACAAGGCCGCTTCCACCAAATCAACCTGCCAAGTCGGACCGGTTACGGAATACACCGGCTCGTTCGGAAACACCAATTCTCCTTCCGGCACCGCGTTAATACTGATCTGCAGTTTTTTGTCTTTGATAAATTCCAGAAAACGCTTATCAAAACGCGCACTGCCGTCGGCATTTTTTTCTTGACGCAAATATGCAATATCGTCTTCGGTAAAGTGCCAATTTTCCAGCCATTGCACAAATTCGCCCAAGCCGGCACACATCAAATAACTGCCGCCGAACGGATTTTTCCGAAAGAACGCTTCCGAAGTTTTGATTTCTTCGGCCTTACCGTCCAAAAACCACGCTTGCGCCATGGTTAAATGATATAAATCGCAAAACAACGGGGTTCCGCTTTCCAAAATATTCGGTCTGGTATTTGTCATGGCTATTCTCCTAAACTTTTATGAACTAAATTGTGTTGAACTTTTTTATTATGCAATTCTTTGCGGAAAAATTGCGCTGTCGTAATCCGTCGCAGATAACCTGCCTCAATAAACGGCTGATAAACCTCTTTTTGCAAAATATCGCTGATTTGCTCTTGCGCTCCTTGGCACAAATCCTCAATAATCGTCACTTGCGCACCGTGTTTTAAGAGCCCGTTTAAGGCCTGTTTGACGCACACATCACTCAAAACGCCGCACAAATAAACGTTAGTATCACCCCAATCCTGTTGCAAAGTGCGATATTGTTTCAACTCGTTCCAAATATTGGTGGTGGATTTATACATTTTTTCAACCGCCAAATCCGGCTTAAACGGCGCCGCCTGCTGCCACCCCCAAGTGCCTTGCACACAATGCGGCGGAAAGCTGTCGGATTCCGAGGTGTTGCCGTAAGTTTCGGCAAAATGCGTGTCATAAGTATCGATAATTTTATCAAAACTGCCGTCAAACAGCGCATCGGCAAATTTTTGATGTTTTGTGATAAGTTCCGGTGCATTCAGACTGAGCGCGCCGTGCGGATGCACAAAATCGTTTTGAAAATCTATCCGCATTAAAATATTTTGAGTCATAATTTCCTTCCCTTCAGGCTTATCAGGTTAAAATCGTCTGTCTCGCATAAGCCCCGCGCAAGACGCAGACATATTGAAAAACGGCTAAACAATACCTTTTTTCTTATTAAAATGTTCTTCCACCAGATGATGATTTTCCGGCGCCACAAAATTTTTCCAACGCTTGTCGCCGAATTTAATCATATCGCGCACCATAGTACCGGTCACAAACGGAAAATTCGGGTCGGTACGATCTACCAACACAATGTGTTTGAAATGGTCTTTAAACCAATGCGCATCATATTCCGAACCGGCATAATATGCATCAGGCAGCGGCAAATACGGCAAACTTTCTCCGAGAAAATCCACCACAAAATCGCCCCACTCCGCCGGATTATTGATATCAAACAACCCGATGATTTTGAGTCGCTCATATTCCGGCTTATCACGATATATATTCTGAATCATCTTTTTGCGAGTGGTATAATTGAGCGGATTGCGTGCCGTGCCCTGCTCTTGAATTGAGCCGAGAGCAATCGTTACCAGTTCACATTCTTGCAGCATTTGGTCAATGATTTTTTGGTGCCCGATATGAAACGGCTGGGCGCGCATAATGCAAAAACCGTGCTTATACTTGTATTTAGTCATAAAAAAAAACTCCTTTAAACAGGAGCCGTCAACAAAACAAAATATTTTCATCTCATTAAACCGGCTCGGTTTTATATTGTTCCCTGCTTATAAGCCCTGCAAGCACCGAGAACAATTATACGATAGTTCAGAAAATAAAAATGTCAAGATTTTTTTCCATTGTTTAAAAATCAACTCTTAACAAAAAACACCCGTCGGTTTTACCCGTCGGATGTTTTTATGCTCATACAAAAAATTCACTTTCTCTTACCGCCCCACGCCAAGATATTTTCTTTGGTATCAATTACATCAAACCAAATCTTGTGGGTATCGATAATTTCATTGTCCTCTGAAAGAAGCTCGACCACAATATTTCCGCCTTGAGCAAAAATAGGAGTCTTCATAATCACTTCTTCCTCAATTCGCACCCGTGCGTCTTTTCCTTTTTCTTTGAAGTAGACACGGATTGCACCCCAGTGATTGTTTTTTACCGTACCGACTGAACCGTCCTTACTGAATAAGAACGAGTGATTGACGATTTTTACCGGAGAATTACTGCGACAGCAGACTCTTCCCATATTTTCCACGGACGGAGCGGAAGAAAACATTTCATCATCTGCCTTCTGGCAGGAAACAACTGACATTGTCAGCATCAGGCCGATAAGACCTAAAAAAGTTTTTCTCATATGTGTTTGTATTGTGTTTGTATTGTGTTTGTAAAATAATATTCATCATTATTCTGTAACTGTGATCAGTACACACCGATTTTGTCAAATATTAAGAGAAAATTTTGCTTTTTTTGCATCTTTTATTAACCGCACCGATTTTTATGCAAACAATAAAAACCGCGTAATCCGGTTCACAGCTTAATTAAGACATAAAAAAAGCGGAGACATTCAATCTCCGCCGCAATAAATCAACACATTAAAGATTTGTCAATTTCATTTTTAAACTTTTTAAAGTATTAACCGCACCGGAAATACCCTCAACCGCTTCTTTACTGAGCTCCGTCCGCACCAAAACCGTTGTTTGCGGCTCCGACTTTGCAAGTTCGTTTCCCTGTTTTTCCGGCTCTTCAAAAAAGTCTTTCTGAATTTCTTCTTCGCCGAGTAAATTCTTCAAACCCTTGGTTTTGATAAGTTGTTGCGCCCCTTCAATCGTATAACGATTATTATAAAGCAGACTTTTAATCAATTTAATGATTTCCACGTCATCCGGACGATAATAACGCCTTCCGCCGCCGGTTTTCATTGGCTTTATCTGGCTGAATTTAGTTTCCCAAAAGCGCAAAACGTGGGTTGCCACACCAAGTTCATCTGCCACTTCGGCAATGGTTTTAAATGCGGATTTAGACTTATTAATCATCATAATTCAGCCTCCTCGGCAAAAACGGCTATTTTACGCCGCTGACAGCCTTTCTTAAAATTTGTGAAGGCTTAAACGAAATCACGGTGCGCGGAGTAATCGCGGCCTCAACTCCGGTTTTTGGATTACGGCCGATTCGCGCATTTTTCTTGCGCAATGCAAACGTGCCAAACGAAGAAATTTTGACATCATTACCTTTAGCCAATTCCGACTTAATTTCTTCGATAATCATATCCAAAACATCGCCGGAGTCTTTACGAGATAATCCGATTTCTTCATAAATGGCTTCGGTAATGCTCACACGCGTAACAGTTTTCATTTTTCCTTCCCTTTAGTTAAATTAAACGATTGACTACATATATAATGCCAAGCGGACAAAAACAAAACCACTTTAAGCAAATGATTCACAACTTTTTATTTTGATATGAAAAACCGTCGCAGAAAACTCGGCGACGGTTCTTTAATAATTATGTATAGCTAAATGCAACCGTTTGTTTCTTTAGCATAATGCACATAGTCACGATAATATTCTTTAAGACTCTGCTGTACCAGATAATTCACCGTATTTTTCGGGTATTCACCTTTAGCATTAAGCTTTCCGGCCTTCTTTCCGGTCAAAATCTCAATACCGTCGTCAACCGTATCGATGGCATAAATTGTGAATTTTCCTTCTTCCACCGCCTGCAGAATATCGGCACGTAGCATCAGATTATCCACATTGGTGCGCGGAATAATCACACCCTGCGTACCGGTCAATCCCTTATAAGCGCACACATCAAAAAATCCTTCAATTTTTTCGTTTACGCCGCCGATAGGTTGAATTTCGCCGAACTGATTGATGGAACCGGTCACGGCAATACTTTGCTTAATCGGCAACTCGGCAATTGCCGAAACCATACAATAATATTCCGTGGACGATGCACTGTCGCCGTCAACTCCGCCGTAAGATTGTTCAAACACAATCGAGGCCGAAAGCGAAAGCGGAGAGTGTTTGGCAAAGCGATTGGCTATCAACGACTTCAAAATCAAAACGCCCTTGCTGTGTATCGGGCCGCTCATTGCCACTTCGCGCTCAATATTTACAAAGTCACCTTTTCCCATTCGCACTTGTGTTGTAATTCGCGCCGGCTTACCAAAGGTGTAATTTGAAAAATCATACACCACCAAACCGTTGATTTGTCCCACTCTTTCGCCGACAACATCCATCAAAATCGTCCCCTTATCGATTTCTTCCAACATTGCCTTTTTCACGCGGTCGGAGCGATAAACCTGTGCTTCAATCGCCTGCTCGATATGATTTTTGCCGATTTGTTTGGAATTGGACTTGCGTGCCCAATAATCGGCCTCTCGCAATAAATCGCCGATAGAAGAAATATGTGCCGTCAGTTTATTGGCATCATCGGCCAAACGCGACGCATGTTCAATAACGCGCGCCACCGCCTGCTTATTCAGCGAGCGCAAACCTTTCTTTTGCGAAAGCGAACCGATGAGTTTTGCATATTCCACCTCGTTTTCCGGCGTCCGATCCATAATCGTACCGAAATCGGCCTCGACTTTAAAGAAATCACTGAAATCCGGATCGCGTTCACACAATAAGTCATAAATTTCGAAATCTCCGGTCAACACAATTTTGATATCCAGCGGAATCGGCTCCGGATCAAGTGAAATCGTCGTAAAGCTGGTATCTTCGCTCGGAGCTTCGATTTTGATGTGTTTGGAAGCAATCGCCCGTTTCAACGAATCCCATGCAAACGGCTGTTCCAAAACCTTGCGCGCATCCAAAAGCAAAAAGCCGCCGTTGGCGCAGTGTAAAGCACCGGCCTTAATCAATGTAAAATCGGTCAAAAGCGCGCCGTATTGCTGTATTCTTTCCACTTTGCCCACCAAATTTCCTTGCGTCGGATGGTCAAGCGTAATAATCGGAGCACCGGCATCCGGAGTATTTTTAACAATGACATTGACTTTAAGTTTGGCAAACTTATCTTCTTCCGGCTGTTTCATTCGGCTGAGCAACATTTGCAAAGGTTCTTCATCACCGTTGCCGGCAGCCAGATTCTTTTCCTTATCTTCCGGCACAAAATCATCAACATTATCCAAAATATGGTCTTGAATTGATTTCAAAAATTTTGTGGCCTGTGTAAGCCCTTTATACTTTTTGCGCAACTCATCAATCGGCTCTTTTACCGCCGCCTTGGTAAATCTGAAACGCAAAGCATCGATTTCGTCTTTTTGTTTTTCTTCCCACTGCGGCAAGTCCTGCGTAGCGTTCTCAATTTCTTCCTGCATGGCATTCAAGTCGTCCATAATCAGCTTTTTTTCATCATCCGGAAGTTGGTCGAAAACATCCGGACTCAACACTTCGCCGTCTTTCATCGGAGCCACTACCAATCCCATTTGCATATGTAGCAGAGAAACCCTTTTTCCGCGGGCTTTTTTTTGCAAAACATTGATATATTCTTCACGTTTTGACTTATATTTTTGCCTGATAATCGACAATGCCGCCTTATATTCGTCAGATTCCACAAAAGCGGTCAGCGATGATGAAAATTCGTCCAACAAATCGTCGACGTCTTTGGCAAATTCTCCGGCTTTTCCCGCCGGAAAACGAATAGCTTTCGGTTTATATGGCTCATCAAAATTATATATATAAGCCCAGTCATCAGGAGTTTTGCGCTTTTTTGCTTCTTTTTCCAAAATTCTTTTAACCAAACTGGTTTTACCCGTTCCCTCCGGTCCGAGGCAGAACAGATTATATCCGCGTGAACGAATGTGAATTCCCAACTCAACGGCACTGATGGCTCTGTCTTGTCCCAAGGCGGAAAGACGTTCTTCCAAATCTGCCGTGGTACTGAAACCGAATTTTGAAGTATCACATTTGCGATAAAGTTGGTTAGAATTTAATTTTGTAATAGCCATTTTAAAATAATCCTCATATAATGAACATTATAAATAATATAGTCTTAAAATGCTAACAGAGGGTAAATGTCGGAAAAATATTTTGAATGGGTTATATCTTTTCTGCTCGTTTGTATGATTTTGCTGCCGGCGCTCATATGGCGTTTACATATACGTCTGCGTTTTTTGCAAAATCTGGTGCGAATAAATATTTTGAAACGTCAACAGCAAAGCAATCAAAATCTGCTGTTTTCGGCCGATATTCTGAATCAATCCGTGTATGCTTTGTTTTTTTTGCGTAATTCTGCCGCCCGACGCGCTCTGCGTGCGTTGACCGGCGGTAACACCGCACAAGCCGTCTCCGTTTTGCAAAACAAACACCCTGTTCTCGCTTTGTTATTGCAAGCACACACCGATACCGCAGATGCGTACAAACAACTGAAACGCCGGAATTTTCTTCCCATCACCGACCGCAAATACGGGGTATATATCCCGCTTTTGGCACATTTGATGCATGACCGCAACACTTTGCTTGCGTCTGTAGAAAAAATAACTCCGCAACTTACAAAATACACCCGCACCGCTCAAGCTTATTTTCATGCGATTTCGGCCTATGCTTATTTACAGGAAGGAGATATGCTCTCGGCCTCGCAAAATGCCTCGGCGGCACTCAAATTCTTCCAAAAAAAGCAATTTGCGATAGAAACTGCGGCGTGCCACTTGATATTGGCGGAAATTTATCGTATCAGCTGTGTAAACGATATAGCACAAACCATGATTGAATCCGCCCTCAAAATTTATCAAACGCAGAAAACCCCGCTTTTTTTAGCTAAAGCACACACTGCCAAAGGAATGTTGATGGTATTTGAAAATCGTTTTGAAGAGGCCGAAGCCGAATATCAAAAGGCAATGCATTTGCCGATTACATCGCAACTTCGCGCCGATATACTGAATCAACAGACTTTGCTGGCTCTGGCTCAAAACCGTACCGCCGTAGCCGCCGCTCGTGTAAAAACTGCTCTCGATATGCAAAAACAGCTGAAAAATCCGTATGGTACCGCATTTTCTTTGCAGCTTTCCGCACACATTCATTTCCAAAAAAAGCAACATCGGCTAACGGTTAAAGATGCCGCAGAAGCTTACAAACTTTATCTCAAACAAAAAAATTTTTCCGCTGCAGCCGAGTGCCTGTATCTGGCGGCGGAAGCCGAATTCAAGATGAACTGTTACACCGCGGCCGAAAAAAAACTGCGCGAAATTTTGCAAATCAATCGAACACACCCGAACAGTTTTCATACAGCCAACGCATACAGTCTGCTCGGTATGATTTATTTGCAGAAAAAAGATATGCAACGAGCCAAAGTTCTGTTTCAGCAATCTTTACATCTTGAACAAAGCCATCGCCGTTGCGAAGGTTTGGCCGCCGATTATGCCAATTTGGCTTTGATTGACGAACTTTCAGACTACTCCGATAACGCGGCGGCAAATTGGCAAATTGCCTTGGAATATGCCAAAGAAACCGGTGATAAGGAATTGGTTTCGCTGATTGAAAAGCACAGGGACGAGAGATAATTCTTTACTTTTGAAGATGAATTGTATAAATTGGAGTGATAAAAGATTTAAGGTAGTCATTTTTATGTTGAATATGGAATTTATAAATCGAATTACTTTGTTTCAACTTCCCCCCGAAGCTGAATGGCACAGCCTTATTTCGCACTTTTATGCCCGCTACAACCATATACACGAATTGGTACTGACTGAATTCGGTCCGAACGGATTTATCGTTCTGTTTTTATTTTTCCTGTTTTTGCTGATTATCATCATCATTTACATTAAATCGTTGCTAGATACCTTCAGTGCCGGCCGTGCCGAAATGGAAGATGAAAATGCCGAACCGGACGGTTTGTTCTATACAGTCGAGGAACCGGAATTAACCTTGGCTAATGATAATGATGCGGATAACACACAGATTTTTGACAGCGAAGAATTGGAAAAAATCCGAGAAGACCAAGAACTCTCCGCCAGTCTGATTTTAGCCTCGCAACAAACTGCCGATTATCTGCATTTGGAGCAGGATTACATTGAACTTAAAAAGAAAATGCAAAAGCACGCACAAGAAAGTCAACGCCGCCGCAAAATGCTCGAAGAACAGGAAATTTCGGCCATAACCTCCAAAAAAGGAAATAAACTCAAAAAGGAAAGCAAAGCCGAAAAAGAAAAAGTCGATGATACGCCGGATAATCCGGTAGCGGTTGTTTTAAGTATGCTCGGACACGGTGTAACCGAACAAAAAATCGCACAAGCATTATATTATTACAACAAATCCGTAATGTCCGAAGAAGATATCATTCAGATTGTTTCCTCTATCAATAAATTTATTGACCTGTGTAAATCGGGCAAATTTAATCTGACACCGCAAAAACAGCCGTTGCCGTCTCCGGTTACGGCGATGCTTGATCTTTCAAACGGCGATTCTTCTTCTTGTTTGATTTTGTTGCAATCTCTGCTTAATTCGCAAATGCAAAAAGCTGAAAATGAAAGCGGAATCATCCGCGATTTTACCTATGCAGTCGCCGCCAATATTGCCTGCATAATGGGTAATATTGCCAAACTCGGCGACTTGGAACTTGCACATAATTCTTTTGAACTGGCAACCGAGCTTTCGCCCAAAAACGTAACGGCATGGAGTCGCCTCGGCGATGTTTATATGCTTGAAGACACCAAAGGCAAAGCCATGATTGCTTACCAGACCGTTCTGGATATCGGTGATCGCATACTTTATTCCGAACAAATTGCCAACGCCCAACAAAAGCTGTCCGAATACTATTTGGCGCAAGGACTTGATGCCAAAGCCAAAGAAATGAAAGAAGAGAGTACTCGTTTCTACGAAACATACGGCATTGCCACTCCGCTCAGCAACAGTGAACTCAAGGTTTATCAAACACTTAAAAAGCAAAATTCCGAAACTTTGCCGGCTGTTATCAGCGCTTTAATTTCCGACCGTCGCTAAAATCGTTTATCAGCCTGTTAATTTACATCAAAGCGCTTGAAGAATATAAAAATTCGTGCTAACTTCATCACAAATCGGTTACTCGTAATTGTTACGGAGAAAAATTATGAATAAAGGTCGTTTGCTCGCTCTGATTGCCGTTATGGCGGTGTTTCTTATTGTCGTAAAAACAAATTGGCATCCGAAAATTGACCACGAACAGTTGCAAAAAGAAGCCGTTGATATTGATAACAGTTACACTGTCAGACATACCGACGGCGTTGAAAAAACTTATTTTTCCAACGGTGCAATTCGTAGCGAAACCAATTATGAAGGAGGAGAGCGCCACGGCAAAGCGTTCAATTATTATGCCGACGGCACTCTGCGCTCGGAAGTCAATTATATTCACGGCAAACGCGAAGGCGAAACCAAAACCTATTATCAAAACGGACAACTTGAAAAAATATATACTTACGCCGATGATATGTTGAACGGACCGGCAAAATCCTATGATAAAAACGGAGTTTTGACCAGCGAAACCACTTTCATAAACAACAAACAACACGAAAAAGAAACGGCTTTTTATCCGAGCGGAAAAGTTGCCGCCGTCTTTTATTTTGATGAAGACGGCCGCTTGCACGGCAAAATGCAGGAGTTCTACGAAAACCGCAAAATACGCCGCGAAACCGCTTTTTCTCACGGCAAACAAGACGGTCTGGAACAACTTTTTTATGAAAACGGTGAATTGTTCCAAACTTCGCAATACATCAACGATATGCTGGAGGGACCGCAACGCACTTATAACGAAAAAGGCATACTGATTTCAAACGCGGAATATAAAAACGGCAAAATCAACGGGGTTGCCACAACCTATTGGCCGGATGGCAAAGTCAGAGAACAATATAATTTTGTTGACGGCCTCAAACAGGGAGAATACAAAAAATACAGCGAAAAAGGTGTTCTGCTGACTGCGGCAACGTATGTCAACGATACCGTCGACGGTCCGCTTACGCTCAATTATGCCAACGGCAAGCCTTATGCCGTAATTCCGTATAAAGACGGCAAAATAACCGGCAAAACCATACGTTATTACGAAACCGGCGAAAAATTGGCCGAGGCCGAATTTGTTGACGGTTTAATCGATGGTCACGAGCTGGAATATTACAAAAACGGCAGAATCAAGCACGATTATTCATATAGTAAAGGTCAGATGGAAGGTACTGCCACCGAATATTACGAAAACGGCAAAATCAAACGCCGTATGACTTTCTCCGGTGGTCAACTCAGTGATTTTGTCGTCAACTATGACAGCAACGGCCAAAAAATTTTTGAGGCACAATACATTGAAAATATTGTTAACGGCAAGGCACGTCTGTATCAAAACGGCGGCAAATATATCGGCACGATTATTCCTTATCGGGACGGCAAAATATCGGGCATGATGGAAGATATGGACAAGGCCGGCAACATTATGCAAGAAGTGGCATATCAAGACGGCGTTTATCAGGGGAAAGTTACCGGTTATTATCCGTCCGGCAATGTAAAATATAAATTGGAAACCCCTACTGCCGGCAAACAACCTTCCGAACTCTATTATAATGCCGACGGCAGGCCGGTTAAGGAAAATCTGACGGGCAAAATGACGGTTTATAATCAAGACGGTTCGTTGCAAGCGGAATTGAACTATGTAAAGGGACATTTGACCGGACCGTTCAAAACCTATTATCCGCGCAGCGGAAATCTGCTTATTGAAACAGATATGCTTGACGGAGTATATAACGGCGTATATAAGGAATATAACGAAAAAGGCGTTGTTATTACCCAAACCAAATATGACAAAGGGATAATTGACGACACAATTTCCACTTATTACGACAGCGGAAAACTCTTAATGCAAGTACCTTTTATCAACGGTGTAGCCGACGGCAAAGTTACCGGATATTACGAAGATGGTAAAACCGCCTTTACCATGTTTTATAAAAACGATAAAATCAACGGAATGGTAACCACATATTATCCCAACGGTCGTAAAAAAACGGAAAAAATGCTCAAAAACGGTGCTTGGTCCGGCGACGAATATCGCGAATATGATGAAAACGGGCGCGTTATTTTGGACGTTTCCGAGGACGGTTACGGCGTAAAATTTACTCGCAGTAACGCCGACGGCAATAAAGAAGAACTTTCCGAGGCCGAAAAAACGCACCTTATAAACCGCCTCAAAATGTTGAATATCGGCATTGTCAGCGAAGATAAAATTTCCGAATATATCAAAAAACTGCCGACTGCCGCCACGGAGAATAAATAATGATCGAACAAGAAATATCGGAACGCCTTGTCAATATCGAAATGGCTCTCGACAACCAACAGAAAGCCATCGACGATTTAAGTGAAATGCTGATTAAACAGGGCAGAATCATCAGCCATTTACAAAAACAAAATGAATGGCTCAAAAACAACATCAATCAAGACGTGGTCAAGCCGTTGGCTGAAGAAACCCCGCCGCCGCACTACTGAAGAGGAGAATAGAAAATGCGCGTTGTCATCAAAAAAGATTATGAAGAACTTTCGCGTTGGGCCGCCGATTATGTGGTCTATCGCATCAACAAGCATCGTCCTTCGCCGAAGCGTCTGTTTGTGTTGGGATTGCCGTCGGGATCGACTCCGCTCGGTATGTTTAAGTATCTGGCGCAATATTACAAAGAAGGCAAAGTTTCTTTTGAAAATGTCGTATTTTTCGGTATGGGCGAATATATCGGTGTCGGCGCCGGCAATGAACACGGCTTTCAATATTATTTATGGGACAAATTCCTGAAATACATCAACATCAAAAAAGAGCACGTTTATTTTCTGGACGGTCTGACTAAAGACTATGCCAAAGAATGCGCTGCTTATGAGGCCAATATCAAAAAATACGGCGGTGTAAATCTGTTTATCGGCGGTGTCGGCGTTGACGGCCATATTGCCTTTAACGAGCCGTATTCTTCGCTGTGTTCGCGCACTCGTGCCAAAATGCTGACTCCGAGCACTTTAAAAGCCAATTCACGCTTTTTTGATAACGATGTTTCCAAAGTACCACCGTTGGTGCTGACAATCGGTATTTCCACCATGATGGATGCCGAAGAAGTGATGATTATGGCAAGCGGTGCCGAAAAAGCCGATGCACTCAAAAACGCCATTGAAGGTTGTATAACTCACGCTTGGCCGATAAGCATACTGCAAGAACATCCGCACGGAATTATCGCCTGCGACGATGCAGCCACCGTCAAACTCGAGAGCGAAACCGTCGCCTACTTTAAGGAAATTGATAAAAATAAATTTTAAGGATTCGGGATATAGTTTGCCGCACTTTTGATAAAACGAAAACTAAAACTTGACAAAATACATAAAATATCGTACAATGGCTCTATTAATAGAAAATAAGGAGTATGAATATGGGAAAAAACCCTTTAAGAGATAGTAT
The DNA here is from genome assembly GCA_902793695.1 of uncultured Pseudomonadota bacterium. Classification (GTDB taxonomy): domain Bacteria; phylum Pseudomonadota; class Alphaproteobacteria; order RF32; family CAG-239; genus RUG410. The sequence goes on from CADBEI010000019.1 coordinate 34,598, forward strand.
TAAACGAGATTACGATGCATTTGTTGATACAGTAAAACAAACCGATGGATATCTAAAAGCCGGGACGTATGAAACCTTAGAACCTGAACAACCTCTGACGACAGATCCTTATCGAAACCTTTCACCTGAAGAAATTGAAGAGATTAAAAGAGATGCTGTCAACAAGGCCTACGCCGAAGAAATGGAAAAACCTTGGAAATCTGCCGAGACGTATGCAACAAAGCCTACGCCGAAGAAATGGAAAAACCTTGGAAATCTGCCGAGACGTATGAAATATTAGAACCTGAACAACATCTGACGACAGATATTGAAAAACTAAAGTCTACAGATAATGGCAATGTATCCTCTATTTCTCAGGAAGACACTATTAAGGCCGCGTTCGGACAAGTAGAAAGCGTTGTTTATGATCCTACTTTTGAACAAATAAAACAGGATCATAGCGCATATCTGAAAAATTTACCGGATTCATACGATAAATTTGTGGAACACGCTCACGGCAATGAAATAACGGATAATGTTGTTGTTATGTCGCCTCCTGATGAAGTTAATACCGGAGGCACCAAAGATTTCGATCCTTATTATTGGGGACAGGCGGAAGCTCTGAAGTTGACCGGAGATTTCACCATGCCTAAAAGCGATCGATATTCCTCCATTATTTGTGCAGATAACGGCGTGGCGGTTTTATTTCACGATTCGGTTTCGATGAGCGGTGTGGTTGAAGAAGGCAAAATTAAATATTATGCCTTGGATATGGATGGTAAATTAATGGAAATGAAAGACCAGCATAGTACCGATATAATTAAAGCCGCCAATAAAGAATACGGCAATCCGGAATCCGCTTTTTCCCAAGCATTAAAAAAAGAGCAAGAACAGAAAGATGTTGCCATGCACTATCTCCAAAACAATATAATGAGTCGATAAAAATAAATTCTAGGCAATTTATG
>CADBEI010000020.1 GCA_902793695.1 uncultured Pseudomonadota bacterium
ATTGCCGTAACTTTCGGCGCTTCTTATCTGATGTTGCCGCAAGCGCAATTCGGTCCGTATATCTGGTGGGAAATGTCAATCATCATCAGCTGCGGTACTATAGCTGCGGCGATTATTCCGGAATTTACCAAAATTTTCACTTCTTCCAAGTCCAAGCACGTACAGGAGGTTGTGAATGCCAGCCGTGAAGCTGGAGCTTCGCTGAATATTCTGTCCGGTATCGTATCCGGTAACTTCTCCGGTTTCTGGCAAGGTATGGTTATTGCCGGTTTGATGGCTTTGGCATACGCTACCGCTACCGGTACGGTTGCAGAAGTAATCGGCTCTTGGTATGGTCTTGAAATGTTGCCGCAATCGCACATCGGCGCAATTATGATTTATCCGACGGTATTTGCCTTCGGTTTGGTTGCTTTCGGTATGCTCGGTATGGGACCGGTAACAATCGCCGTAGACAGCTACGGTCCGGTTACCGACAATGCTCAATCCGTATTTGAATTGAAAGCATTAAAGGCATTAAAAAGGACATTAAAAAGGACTACGGTTTTGAACCTGATTTTGAACATGGTAAGCACTTGCTTGAAGCTAACGATTCGGCGGGTAACACCTTTAAGGCTACTTCCAAACCGGTGTTAATCGGTACGGCCGTAATCGGTGCCACCACGATGATTTTCTCAATCATTTTGCTGTTACACCTGAAACTTGATTTGATTGATGCTCGCGTATTAATCGGTCTGATTTTGGGCGGCGCCGTGATTTATTGGTTCTCCGGTGCGGCGATTCAAGCTGTTTCCACCGGTGCTTATCGTGCCGTAAACTACATTAAAGAGCACATTAAGCTTGATACCAAAAAAGCCGCTTCGGTTGAAGATTCCAAGACGGTTGTGAAGATTTGCACACAATATGCACAAAAAGGTATGTTCAATATCTTTATCGTGATTTTCTCGTTTGCGATTGCCTTTGCGTTCTTTGGTCCGGAATTGTTCGCCAGCTACCTGATTTCCATTGCTATTTTCGGCTTGTATCAGGCGCTTTATATGGCCAATGCCGGCGGTGCATGGGATAATGCCAAAAAGGTGGTTGAAGTTGATTTGAACGAAAAAGGTACACCGTTACACGATGCTTCCGTTGTCGGCGATACGGTGGGCGATCCGTACAAAGATACGGCTTCGGTTGCCTTGAACCCGATTATTAAATTTACCACCTTGTTCGGCTTGTTGGCAGCAGAAATGTCGGCAAAAGTATCGGAAGAAAATCCGAACCTTGCTCTGGGCATTGCCTGCACCTTCTTGGCCATCGGTTTGGTATTTGTATGGCGTTCATTCTACGCTATGCGCATTGAAGCCAAAAAAATGGATTAAGTCGTTGACTAATTCGTTTTAGTTTGTTAGAACGGCGGCATTATTACGATGTCGTCGTTCTTTTTTATAAGGAGAGTTTGTTATGCTTAATTCTGTGTTTGAATTTATAAAAACCTTTAACATAACGCAATTTACCGGTGCGTTTATTGTATTGTTTGCCATTATCGATATTATCGGCACTTTGCCGATTGTGATGAATTTGCAACGCAACGGCCGCATTGTCAGCGCCCCTCGCGCCAGTATCATATCGTTTGTTTTATTTGTCGGGTTTATGTATATGGGTGAAGCCTTTTTGGGGTTGTTCAGCCTTGATTTATCTTCATTTGCGGTTGCCGGTTCTATAATCATTTTTGTGATTGCGATGGAGATGGTGTTGGACTTGGAAATTTTTCGTTCCAATAATGCTACCGGAAACGATGCTACTTTTACACCGGTGGTGTTTCCGCTGATAGCAGGTGCCGGTTCTTTTACGACCTTATTGTCGATTCGTTCGCAGTATTCGGATTTTAATATTTTGTTGGCGGTGTTGGCAAACGTAATCATTGTTTATTTTGCGCTAAAATCATCGCAAAAGCTTGAAAAAATATTGTCTCCTGGGGTTATCTGTATCTTTCAAAAGGCTTTCGGGATTATTTTGCTTTCCATTTCGGTAAAGCTGTTTACTTCCAACCTGACCATGATTGTCGGCAGTATTTCGCATAATTGCGGCGGTTGATATTTTACTTGCTTTTTATGGCGGATACGCTAATATAAATCTGTCGGCGAGAGGTCGTCGGCGGAGTGTAACGGCTCCTTATACTGTATTAACTCCTCTACAATGGGGAGCCGGTTGAATATATTGAATAAACCGGACTGCTAGTATAACAGTCGTTAACTCCCCACCTTAAAGGAATTTAGGGTGGTTTTTTGTTGTGATATTAACAAAAGAGGAGTTACGCAAATGAAAATAAAGTCTTGCTGTATGGATAAACAAACCATACAAGAAATCGGTCATCAACTATGGCAAATGCGCCAAGAACGCAGAATGTATCTGCATACGGTATCTTTCCAAACCCGCATTCCCGAAAGAGTAATAGAAGGCATGGAAATCGGTAAGTTTATTAAATATTCCGCTTTTCGGTGCCTGATGGAGTTCTATGGCAAAAAAATGCGGATTGTTTTTGAATAAAAGAAAAGCCTCGCTTATCGGCGGGGCTTTTATCGTTAATAAGGCACTTTTTAGGCTTGTGGAGCGTCCATCTCGAAACCTTCGCCGTCATCCTCCTCGGCGTTGTATTCAATACCCAATTTGGCCAGCATATCGTCATTGATGTCTTCACGCTGTGCCACCACCCAATCCGGCACGTTGGCACACGGCGGGAGTTTAGCCAGTTTAGTCATCTTCTTATCCAAATACCAACGCGGCGAATCGGCAATAATCGGCCGGTCAATATGACTTTGCATCAATACCACTTGTTTTAACATCGGCAAACTCAAAAGTTGAGTCGAGCTGATTACCGGAATACCTTGCAGCTGGTAGTTAACGTTTTTTGCCAGCGGGTTAAAGTCTTTACCAAGTGAACCTTCCGTACGCGAGAACGAAGAAATACGAACTGTCTTGTTTCCTATCATCTTGGAGAAACGCTGTGCCGTAACTTCGTTGTTTTGCGAAAGAATAACTTTGCAGGCGGTGGTGGAAATCACCGTTTCCAAGTCATCTTTTCCGTATTTACCAGAAATTTGGCCCAAATCTTGTCCGATTAAGAGGTACGACACTTTTTGACCACGACCTACGGCCGGTCCGTCAATAATAGCCTTCATCTTTGGCATTTGCGGAAACTCGTCGAGCACAAACAGGGCAGGGAACGGTCCCATTTTGCCGTCAGTGCGGTTGACGTGATTCGGCGGATTGGAAATCAGGTAAGAACTCATCAATTCAATAAAGGTCGAACTGATAACGCCCAACGCGCGAGCATCAACTTGGTTAACCGACAGATATACGGAAATCGGCTTCCATTCACCGGTAATCGGATCTTTCATACCACGTAAATCCTTAAATTGCAAATCGGAGAAACTGGTACGCGCCTTAACCGCTTGGTTTTTAAATACGTTAATGCCGGCAAATGCGGTAGAAAGAATGGAACCGCGCTCTTTATCCGGTGTATTACTCAAAGTACTCAACTCGGTAACGCAACGTTGCGCATAACCATAGTTACGGGCTTCTTTAATGGCTTCTTCCAACATATCGTGCGTCGGGTCAGCCATTGCCGCCATTTGGTCACCTTCATCCAAACGGCGCTGAATCTCTTGAGCGGCATTGATTTGCGCTTCCGTAATCCATTCCATAATCATGGCAATACAGGCTTCACGCCCCATCCATCGCGCCGGCAACAAATTCCATGTACCGATAGGCAAGTAGTTTTCCATCGTCAAAGTGCCGTTTTTGAGGTTTTGAATGGCGCGCGCCGTCCCCGGATCACGCATATCCATATAATATCCCTCCAGCACTTCCTTATCTTTTTCATCGAGTTTGCCTTCATAAATACGACCGATAAAATAATCGTTGGCGCGAGCACGGTCACATTTTGAAACCACAAATTGAATAAAGCCGGTCAGTGCGGCACGACCTGTTTGCGACCAGTGCGGATCGGCACCGCCTTTCGGGTCTTCCACCAAAATATTGCACATAGAGTCCACATACATATCGCGGTCCGGACCTTGTTCCGGAATACAGTTCGGTGACAGCGGATTCCAGCTCGGATAATAAATACCTTCACTCGGGTTATCTTCCGCACCCCAGTTAATAATAAACACCGGCCCCACTTTGGCACGTGCACCGGAAGTTTTATAACAAAGTTCCGGCTTCGGGTCATTAATTACCAAACTCAAACCTTCCGAGTGGAAAATAGTCGGCATCACCACGCCCACGGTTTTACCGGTACCAGGAGGCGCACAACACAGAGTTGCCAATGTTTCTTTCAAAAGCAAAAACTTGCCGTCAAATTTTCCCACCACTTGGCAGAAGCCGTCAAAGCCCAAAAGCGGCATTTTTTTAATATCGTGCAAGTCAGCAATTTTTGCTTGTCCCTGATAGTTAACCTGAAATTTATACGGGCTGAAAATAGCACTGACTACAATGCCGAGCGGTATGGTGATAAACGGTAATATCGGAATCCATAAGCTTAAAGAAAACGGTCCGCTGTGATTCCATAACTGTTTCCACCATTTACCGTACATAGTGAACAAGTGGTCGGGATTTTGCCAAACCAAGGATAAAAACTTTTGCACCACGGTGGTTGAGGATTTGGATATACCGTGTCCGACAATGTATGACAAAGGTAAGCTGAAAATAAAGAAAATAATACTCAGTATTATACAAATAAACAGCGTTACAAGCATCCATTTTACGGCTTTGTCATATTCTTTCCATTCCTCACCACGATCATTCGCCATTTTTAACACCTCATTTATTTTATATTTTTCAATAATTTACGTAAATTATCCGCTTCTTTCTTTGAAATTTTACCGTCGGCCTCGTTTAAGAATTTGGAGAACAGTTTGATTTCTTTCGGGGCACCGCGATTGATACGCGTAACTTCTATTCCCATATCATTCCAAATTTCAAACATATCGTCCGCATTGATGATGTTGGCCATCTGGATAACCACGCACGGCGTTACTTTTTGCTCAAACCCGCCGTCATCCAAAGCACTTTCAATCTGCTTTTTGACATTGTTCAATTTGCATACCGGAGAAACGCGGTGGCTGCTTTCCGAAAACCACAACGGTTCCTCGCCGTTAAACATTTCTTCATCGGCAAGCCAATCCCCGCTTTCTTTATCAACCAAACACAAGTAGATATCGCTCTCCGAAACACCGACAAAGTCAATAACGGTATTGCCAACCATAATATTACTGATAATTTCATAATTTTTCTGTGCCAGAGCCTCATATACCGGACCTTGAGATGCCTCGCTTGTTCTGCTGCGACGACTGTTCTCTCCTTCATCATCGGTATTGCGTTGGGTGCGAGAACCGCGCTTAGGTGTATCTTCGGATTTGCGCGAGGACTTGCGGCTATCTTTTTCTCTGCTTTCGCGACGGTTAGAGGTCGATTTTTCAAATTTGACTTCATCGTCGTCGTTATTGTCGTCATCGTCATCATCATCAAAATCATATTTTGGTTTTGATTTTTTGGAGCGCTTGAAATCTTCATCATCATCGTCATGGCGCTTTTTTGCCCTACTTTCGCCGGATTTTTTCTTACTGATATCGGCTTTTTCAAAAGAATCTATATCCAAATCAAAATCATCATCATCGTCGTCGTCAAATTTAAACAATGCATGGTCGATTGTGGCGGCAACATCGGTCTTCTTTTTAACCGGAGCGGCTTCCGCAGTCGGGGCAGAATACGGCGAGGAGTAGGACGAACTTGGCGTTGATGCTGTCAATGGGGCTGAGGTGGTTGAACTGCCGTAATCGGAAATCGGTACACGCAGAGTGCTTATCCCTGTCGGACGAATCAATTTATAAGACTTGCGCTTTACTACGCCGTAACGATTGTTTGCGGAAATTGCGGTCGGAGCAGATTTTCCGATATATTTTATGTACAGTGTGTATGGGAGTTTTAATATGCTCCAAATGATTTCTTCCCAAGCAACCATACACAATGTCCACCAACCGGTAATCAACATCGGGAAGAAAACGATAATCAGCATAATAAATGCCCATTCTTTCGGCGCACGCGGAAACCAACCCGCTCTCCAAGCGGTTGCAAATTGATTCCAGTGATCGGGCCAAAAAATATCAAAATGCCAATTGCACAGCATAATCACGCGGATGCCCTCGGTGAAGACAATTCCCCACAGGCAACCGACAATCAAAATTCTGAGAAATACCAATACTGATTTCAACCGTGCACTCCGTAATTTTATAAACGTACCCACAATATTAATAACATGTAAATGTTAAAAAAGTGAATACTTTTTTTTATTTTTCCGTTCCTTGTATTTTTTCAATAATTTCTTTGCGAAAATCAGTTGAACTGCCGACTTGGTTTTTTTTATTTTCCACGTCCAGCCGTTCCTTAATAAACTGATCCAACGTTTTTTTCTCCTCAATCTTTAAGTTTTTGATATTCACATCAGGCGCCACATAATTATCGAATCCGCTGTTAAAAAGCTTATTCAAAGGAACCGTCAGCAGTTTCATATACTTAAAATGATAAAGGCGGTACAGCCCGTAAAAGCAAAGCGGTACCAACAGTATAATTGCCAGAATAAAAATTAAATCCATGCCATGAATAACATAACCCCGATTCCAGAAAAGAACCAGCTTTTGATAGAATATCAATGGTGTGGTATGATATATCAGCATAATTGCGCCCGATACCAATCCGGAGGGCAATCCATAAGCCGGAAGCAATAATCACACAAACGTAGTGAAAAAAACTTTTAATCATTATCTGGATTCCTGACTTTTTTGCATTCTTGTCTGTTTTACCTGATATTTACCCTCTATTCGTTTTTTGAAATCCTTTATTTTGATTTTACGCTGCGCGTTTTTGTTTTTTCCGGCCTCGTTCTGCGTTTTACGAGCGTCGATATCACCTTCCCATATCTGTTGCTTTCTTTCTCCGGCCTGTTCGGCATGAGCTGCTTCAACCATTCCCATCGGCTCGGATTTTTTCTCTTTATGAGCCTCTGTCGGCAGAACTTCTTCTTCCGGCAAACGATATTTATTGTAAATCTTATCAAATTCTGCTTGACAGTTTTTTCTGGGTAGCGTCGGTTGCAGTGTGATGTTCACGCAGCAAAATCCTCAAATCGCCACCGGAAAGGCACATTTCCTTAATATAAGAATTTATTTCTACTGCGGCTTTTTCGTTTACTTCCTTCAACTGTTCTTTAGAAAGTTCGGCATCCGGTCGCAAATTGTTGTCATGCTTGAATTTCATCTCTTCTTTATTAATAATTTGCGATGCGGTTTCCGCCATATCCTTAAATTTAATCATGGTATCTTTACGGATTCTTTCCGCAGCTTCGGTGTTGCCTTCCAGTTTTTTATCCGGATTCTTTCTTATATAATCAATGGTTGCAAGTGCCGCACACATTCTTATTTTATCCTTGGAGAAAAGTTCGGATAAAATTTTCGGATTCTTCATTAAAGATGCCAAATTGCTGTTAAACAGATTCTTATTGGCAAAAAATGATTTGTTTAGGTTGGCCGCAAATTCCAAATGCTTTGCCGGATTAAAGCCGTCAACAGCCGTCCATTTGCTCGGGTCTTTACCGATATTTTCCTGAATGCATTTAAGAACATTGTTAAGCGTTTTGGAATCTTTCATAATTTTGTTAAATTCATTGAGATGATAATCGCGAGTAACGTTAATCAATTGTTCCATCTGCTGATTGAATTTTTTTGCTTCCGGACTGAGATTATCGGCACTTTGAGCATTGTGTCCGCCCGTAGCCGGTGTAGCAGGTGTTTGCTGTGTTCCGCTCGGGGTGCTGCGAGTCGCTGCGGCGGATCTTACCGGAGATTTGCCGGAATCACCGCACAAATAGTCAATAAACAGGTCAGTTCCCTTAAAAGCTTTTTTCAATGTCCAGTTAATCAGACCCAAGAACCAAGTATTATAAAGATATTTAATTAAATCCTGCTCGGAAACGGGGGTAAATTCAAATGACGGTCTGCCATGTTTGCCATCTCTTTTGGCATCTTCGAGCATTGCTGAATTTTCCGGTTTTTCATCGTCATTTGTTTGTGGCGGAGGAGGGGTATTGGTGGAAACGTTCAATTCATTTGGTTGTGCCGAAAATGTCAGTGTATCCGAGTTTTCCGGCATACCTCCGAAACGAACGGCTTCATCTGCCGGTGCATTTTCTGCACGGTTACGAGAAGATTCCGCTTGATTTTGAGCGGCAAAACGTTCGGCTTTTTCCAAGTTGTCTTTCATCATAAACGATTTTTTAGCCAAATCGCTGTACTTAAATTTTCCGTCGGTACCGGTTTCTTCCCGATTAAAGGCTTCGTTTAATATGTCGCTGTCAAGCTTGCCCAGGGTTTCTTGAATTTCAACTGCGGTATTGGATTTTTCGTACAACTTTCTGCGCATGGTATTCAAATCATCACGCACTTCATCACTCAGTCCTTCCTCTTTCAACTTTTTTTCAAATTCCATATCCTTAAATTCTATGGCATAAGTATTCAGTGCCACCGTGGCGAGCAAACTTTTTCCGCGGCGATAACTGACTTCACCGTTTTTATTTTTTTCCGGAACAAGCTGTGGTTCGGTTAAAAAGTCCAACATTTCATTTTTATCAATTTTTTTATCTTTATAAAGTTGTTGCATAACGCGTAATGTACGGTTAATTTTATTCAAATTTTGAAAACCTAACACATCTTCTTCTTTTTTGCCTTGAGCTATCGGTTTTGGGAACATCGCCGCCTGAAACATCGCTTTTTGCGAATCGGAAAGTTGCGCAAAGCCGTATTTCTCTATTCCGGATTTTATTTTATCCGGATCAGGTGACGTTTTCTTTAATTCTTTGCAAAAAGCCTTAAAATCTTCATCAATCATATCAGCCATCAGAATATCTCCCATAAAGCAATTTTATTTAATTAGATAATATCATAAAAAAACATTTTTGTCTACAATTATTTTTTTGCCTAAACTTTTACTTTCTTCATAAACTTACCGATTTCCAAATTAACGCGAATCCCGTCCTTGGGTGTTACTTTTACCAGTCCGAAAAACCGCGGTTTTATTTTGGCAAAATCTATTGGGGCAAAAATTGCCGGATTTGTTGTGAGTGCTTTAAAAGCGCCGTCGACATCTTTCTGTGCTACCCTAAAATAGTTACTGATTAAGCGCTCGGCATCAATCGGAAAGTCTTTCTTTTCAACGGCTTCCACAAAGCGTTTTTGTCGTTCTTTACGCTCCAAATATTCTTCATATAACAAGCGTTTAATATGTTTTTCCTGATATTTAAGCAGTTTTGTCTGATATGTTAATTCGCAACTTTCCATATCTATCAGGATTTCAACGTAAGAGATAACCGCCAACTGCAGATTTTGGTCACGTAGCGTTTCGGCAAAGTTCAAAAACTCTTCATCTGTTGCCGTAATATTGAAACGTCCGATTGTATCGGGAAAAATCTCTTGCAAAAGGTTCCAGCCGGCAATCACATCTTCGGCCAACAAATGCCCCACGCTCGGTTTGTAGTTAGGGTACAGATAGTCAATTTCAAACTGCCAATCATAGGGAGAAATTTGCTTGTTTTGGCATATCTTATTTATTGAGCTTTTATAATTTATAAAGGCCTGTGCAAGCTCCGATTCTTCCCCTTTTAATTCCGGACTTTTGTCCTCTTCTTCAATGGCGGTACGCGCCGCATCAAAAGTTTCGGCCACTTCTTTGGCAAATTCTTCGGAAACTTTTTCGTTTTCGCGCATTCCCTGCGGACTTAAATGCAAGTTCTCGTCGCCTTCGTCATCGGTTGCATCGGCATCATCTTTTAAGGTTTCTTTTTTATTATCGTCATCATCATTTTCATTTTCATTTTCATCCTCAAAGTCATCCACTTTTGAATTGATGAAACTGTTTAAGAGTTTTTCAAAATCATCACCGTCGCTAAAAGTATCTTCTTTGCTCATAAAATCAGCACTCCTTTTAAACTTTTCTTGCAATTAAGTATATCAACCCTTATTATAAAAGAAAAGTAAAATCTTAAGATATGATAAAAAAAGCATAAAATGGACACGGAAAACCTTATAATAACGCCGGAAGTCGGTGCGACAGAAGCTAAAATGCGCTTGGATAAATATCTGGCGCAAAAGATGCCGGATATATCGCGCTCGCGAATCCAAAAACTGCTTGCCGGCGGTATGGTAACTTGTGAAGATATAATCATTACCGATAATTCTTTTGCGGTGCGGGTAGGCGATTCGTTTCAGATAACTCTGCCGCCGCCGCAGGAGGCTGAGCCGACAGCCGAGGATATTGCTTTGGATGTGGTTTATGAAGATGATGACTTAATTGTGATAAACAAGCCGGCGGGTATGACGGTACATCCGGCCGCCGGAGCATATAGCGGAACTTTGGTTAATGCGCTTTTGTATCACTGCCGCGATAATTTATCCGGAATCGGCGGTGTCAAGCGTCCCGGTATCGTGCATCGCATCGATAAAGAAACCAGCGGACTTTTGGTCGCAGCCAAAAATGATTATGCTCATAATTTTTTGAGTGAACAGTTTGCCGAGCATTCCATAGAGCGCACTTATCTGGCGGCGGTTTACGGCGTACCCAATCCTCTGAACGGGCGGATTGAAGGCAATATCGGTCGCAGTAAGTTTGACCGCAAGAAAATGGCGTTGGTCGAAAGCGGCGGAAAATTTGCCGCCACCAATTATAAGACCTTGCAGGCGTTCGGCAAAGCGGCATCTTTGGTGCAGTGCAATCTTGAAACCGGTCGCACCCATCAAATTCGCGTACACTTGAGTTCACGCGGCAATGCCCTTATCGGCGATAAAGTTTATGTGAAAAACAAAAAATCCGAATTGGCGTTGCCGACCGAGATTAAAAACTATGTCAACACTTTTCCGCGGCAGGCACTTCACGCCAAGAGTCTCGGTTTTATTCATCCGCGAAGCAAACGTTTTATGCAATTCGATTCGGAATTGCCGAACGATATGACGGAACTGCTGTCAAAATTGGCAGAGACGGCCTGATTTTATATAACAGCTTATATGTTTTTTAATCTAAAGTACAGGTTGTGAAACTTTCTGTTCGTTCTTATCATTTGAAACGGTCAACAGAAAGGAGGACGACATGGAAACTGCTCTTACCGGACTGGACTTTTCGCCTGACACCAATTTGTCACGCTATTTACAAAACATTCGCAAATATCCGCTGCTTTCGCAAGAGGAAGAATACGAGCTGGCGGTAAAATATAAACAAACACAAGATAAAGAAATTGCTTATAAACTGATAACCTCGCATTTGCGGTTGGTAATCAAAGTCGTTTCCAAATACAAAGGCTACGGTTTGCCGATAAACGAAATGATTTCGGAAGGTAATATCGGTTTATTGTACGCTATCAATAAATTCGAGCCGGATAAAGGATTCCGCTTTTCCACTTATGCTTTGTGGTGGATTAAGGCGGCAGTGCAAAAATATATTCTCAATTCGTGGTCATTGGTCAAACTCGGTACAACTGCCGCGCAGAAAAAACTGTTTTTCAACTTGCGAAAAATAAAAAACGGCCTGAAATTAACCGACGACCGCGAACTTTCCGATAAAATAATCCGAGATATTGCCGATTCGCTTGATGTCAGCACTCAAGAAGTTACCGATATGAACACGCGATTGAAAGCGCATGACGGTTCATTGAATATTGTGATAGATAATCAAAATTCGGACGGCGGAGCCGAATGGATAGATTTTATATATGACACCAAGCCCAATCAGGAGGAACAGCTTGCCTACCGCGAAACTATGAATTATCGGCGCAAGCTTTTCAGTCGGGCGATTACGGTACTGAATCCGCGCGAAAAAGATATTTTATATAAGCGCCGTTTAAGTGAAGAAAATATCACTTTGGACGATTTGAGCCGGACTTACCATATTTCCAAAGAACGAGTGCGACAGATTGAACTTAACTCGATTCGCAAAATTGCCAAAGCGGTTGAATCAATGCAATGAGGTTGTACTTGAAAAAGCGGTTTTGCAATATATTTTATTTGGCAACAATCCGGAGGATATAATGAAAGAAAATCATAAAAAAATAATCGGACGTATTTCGGCGGTTATATTGCTTGTGCTCGGGCTTAACGGCGGATACTGGCTGTATCATCGTCGTCATTCTCCCATAACCGTCAGGGCAGAGGATTTACCGCATATATCGGCGGTTAAACCGCAGCCTCAAGATATTACGCTGACCGATAATTATATCGGGCGTGTTGATGCCATAAATCAGGCGCAGATTGTGCCGTATATCAGCGGGTACATTGTCGGTATAGCCGCAGAAGGCGGTAAGTTTGTGAAAAAAGGCGAAGTGTTGGCAACGATAAAGCAGGATCAATATATCGCCGCACTTGCTCAGGCCGAAGCCGATGTGGCCGCAGCCAATGCCGATTTGTTTAATGCCAAAACCAAATACGAACGTATGCAAAAAGCCGGAGATAAAGCGGTATCTCCGTCCGAGTTAGACAGCGCCGAAGCCGATTACCTGACGGCGTTGGCCGCCCTAAAAAAGGCACAGGCCGGATATGAAACGGCACAAACGGAATATGAATATACGCACTTGATTGCGCCGTTTGACGGTGTTTTGGGCAACATCAATATGTCGGTCGGCGAATATGTGTCGCCGCAAAGCAATGATTTGATGGAAATTGTGCAATATAACCCGATTCGCGTAGTGTTTTCCGTATCTGATAAGGAATATTTAAATCATTTTAAAAACCACGAACCACGGAATTTAGTCATAAAACTCAAACTTGCCAACGGCGAAATGTTTGAGCAAACAGGCAATATAGAATATGCTGCCAATATCGTAAATGAGCAAACCGGTTCGGTGGCGGTATATACCGAATTTGCCAACCCCGACAGACAGCTGATGCCTAACGCGTTTGTGGAGGTTTTGCTGGAGCGGATGTATGATAATGTGCTACTTTGGCCAAAAAATTATGTGGATATGCGACCGGACGGGGATTATATCAATGTGGTACAAGACGGAGTATTGCAAACACAAAAAATCCATATCTACGGCACTTATGACAATCAATATGTTATCGGCAACGAATTTTCTTCAGACACATATTTGGTTAACGAAAGTGTTGAACCTCGCCTGCTGAATCAAAAAGTTACGGTAAGAGCTGCGCAAGCGGAGCAAGATTAATGTTTTCGGAGTTTTTCATAAATCGGCCGCGTTTTGCCATTGTGGTATCAGTGGTGATGATTTTGCTCGGGTTGTTGGCGGTAGCAGTGTTGCCGGTGGCTCAATATCCGGAAATAACTCCGCCGCAAATCGTGGTTTCCACCACCTATATCGGTGCCAATGCCGAAGTTTTGGCCGATACGGTGGCTGTGCCGGTAGAAAACGAGGTCAACGGCGTTGATAATATGCTTTATATGTCATCTTCTTCCGATGATAACGGTTCATATAAATTAACGGTTACCTTTGAAGTAGGTACGGATCCTGATATTGCACAGGTTAAGGTACAAAACCGTTTGCAACAGGTTATGTCGGAATTGCCGCAGGAGGTCACGCAATATGGTATGAACGTCAAAACTCAAAATTCCAACATTTTGGCGATGCTGGTGTTGCGTTCGCCGAATCACAGCTACGATGATTTGTTTTTGAGCAACTATGCTTATACCAATCTGAAAAACGAACTGTCTCGCGTTAAAGGGGTGGGTGATGTGCAAATATTCGGCCCGCAATACAGTATGCGAATATGGCTTAACAGCGATAAATTATATTCTCTGGGATTGACGGCGGCCGATGTGATGAATGCGGTTAAAAAACAAAATGTGCAAGCCTCGGTCGGCAGTATCGGGGCGGCGCCGAGCAACCGCGACAACAAAATCGTGCTTTCATTGACTGCCAAGGGATTGTTGCAAACGGTGGAAGACTTTGAAAATATCGTAATTGCTTCTGCTGCCGACGGCGGTATGGTGTATCTCAAAGATGTGGCGCATATCGAACTCGGTGCCGATATCTATAATTTAAAATCCGCTTACAACGATTCGCCGGCCTTGGTGATGGCCATTAATCAAACTCCGAATACAAACTCGTTACAGATTATGAAAAATATTCGCAAAAAAATAGATGAAATGAGCAGTAAACTGCCGAAAGATATGGAATTTCGCGTATTATACGATTCAACGGATTATGTGCGTGCTTCTATTGAAAGTATTTTGGATACGCTCCTGATAACGTTTATTTTGGTGGTTTTGGTAACTTATGTTTTTTTACAAAAGATTACCACTACCTTTATTCCGTTGCTGACCATTCCGGTATCGTTGATTGCCACGTTTGCCGTAATTTACATACTTGGTTATAATATCAACATTTTAACGTTGTTTGCGATGATTTTGGCCATCGGTTTGGTGGTTGACGATGCCATTATCGTGGTGGAGAGAGTACAATATTTAATCGGCAAAAACAAGTTGAATGCGCATGATGCGGCGGTTAAGGCCATGCACGAAATCGGCAGTGCGGTAATTGCCACGACTTTTGTGCTGTTGGCAATTTTTATTCCGGTAGGTTTGATGGCCGGCATTACCGGTAAAATTTATCAACAATTTGCCGTTACCATTGCGACTGCCGTCAGCTTTTCTTCAATAAATGCACTGAGCTTAAGTCCGGCTCTGTGTGCCATTTTTTTGCATGATGAAACAACACGGAAAATCGGGCTGTTTTTTCAAAAATTTGATGCTTTGTTGGCGTGGAGTCAAAGATATTATTTGCTCTTTGTCGGCTATTTTGCCGAGCGTTTGAGGTTGACAACGGCGATTGTTTTGGCGGTTATAATCGCCATCGGTCTGATGTTTTGGAGGACTCCGACTTCATTTTTGCCTGAAGAAGATCAGGGAATTTTGTTTGCCAATGTGCAACTTTCCGACATTTCCGGTATAAATCGCACCAATGAAGTAATCAGTGAAATGAACAAACGGGTTTTGCAAACTCCCGGAGTTAAATATTTTATGACGGTTGCCGGATACAGTATGCTCGGCGGCGGTGGCGAAAACGTAGCCTTCGGGGTTATCGGGTTGGAGCCGTGGGATGAGCGCACCGCCAAAAATCTGTCGGTTGAGGCGATTCGCCAAACTTTAAGTCAGAAATTTGCCGGATTCAATGAGGCCGAAATTAATTTTTTTGCGCCGCCGGCTATTGTCGGAGTCGGGCAAAGTAACGGTATTTCATTTGAATATTTGGCCACCGACGGTGAAATATCCGCTTCGGAACTGGCCGCTTCTCTCAATAAATATTTGCTTGAAGTTAACAAGTCACCCGATTTCAGTTATGCTTTTTCCACTTTTACCGCCGATACACCGCATATTTATCTGGATATTGACCGACGCAAAGCCGAATATTATAAGGTTAATGTGGCGGATTTGTTCGCGGTTTTGCAAAACAACTTAGGTTCTCGCTATATTAACAATATAACATTGAGCGGGCAGGTAAATAAGGTAATTCTGCAGGCCGATTATGCCTATCGCGGCAATGTTGATGATATCGGACGTTTGCAAGTGCGTTCGCAAGATGAAAAGCTGATTCGCGTTGACAGTTTTGCCAAAGTGCAGACCGAACTTTCGCCGAAGACAATTTATCGTTTCAATCAATATACTTCAGCCGGTGTTACGGCTATGTCGCGAGAAGGAGTCAGCAGCGGTACGGCATTGGATATGTTGGAAAAAATCCAAAAGAAAAACGGCAAAAATTTCGGTATTTCGTGGACGGGGCTGAGTTTGCAAGAAGTGGAAAACCGCGGTGTTGCCGGCTTTCTTATTGCTTTGGCCGCAGTATTTTGCTATTTATTTTTGGTTGCATTGTACGAAAGCTGGTTTTTGGCTTTATCGGTGATTTTTTCGACGGTATTTGCAATTCTGGGAGCGCTTGTCGGCTTATATTTTATGGGCGAATCGTTGAGTATCTACGCACAACTGGGCTTGGTAATGCTTATCGGATTATCGGCCAAAAATGCCATTTTGATTGTGGAATTTACCAAAATGTATCGCGAACAAGGTTTCAGTATCTCCGAAGCGGCAAAAAAGGGTGCGGAAGAACGTTATCGTGCGGTGCTGATGACGGCATTTACCTTTATTTTGGGTGTGTTTCCGATGATTATTGCCAAGGGAGCCGGTGCCGGTTCACAAATTGCCATCGGTTCGGCGGTATTCTTCGGTATGATTTTTGCCACCGTCATCGGTATCATATTTATTCCGGCACTGTTTGCGATTTTTGAATATTTGAAAGAGCATTTTCAACCGGCGACAAAGGAGAAAGCCAATGCGTAGAATCCTGCTTTACGGAACCGCACTTTTGACTTGTGTTTCTTGCAGTGTCGGTCCCGATTACGTGCGGCCTGATTTTTATGATGAAGCGACAATGGCGCGGGAATTACACTTTAAAACACCTCAACCTCTGCCGGAAAAATGGTATCGCCGTCTCGGCGATTCGCACCTTGATAATTTGGTGGAAAAAGGTTTGCAAAACAGCACGGATATTCACACGGCAGTCGAGCGATTGCGACAAGCCCGCGCTACTTTGAGCATAAACACGGCTAGTTATTTACCGCAGGCCGGTCTTAAAGGCGGATACAATTATGATAAATACAGCAAAAACATCGGGATGGCTGCCGATTCGCACTATTATACCGCCGGATTTGATGCTTCGTGGGAACTTGATTTATGGGGCAAAGGACGTAGGCAAAGAGAAGCCGATGAAGCTTCCGTGCTTGCGGCAGAATATACTTTGCAAGATGCCAGAAATGTGGTGGCTGCCGAGATTGCCGCTGCCTATATCAGCCTGTTGCAAAATATGGAAAATCTGCGTTTTTCCGAACAAAATGCACGGTTGCAACAAGACATATTCGCCACGGTCAGTGCCAAATATAACAGCGGATTAAGTGATGAAACCAGCTATCGCGAGGCACAGTATTTGTTAGAAGACGCACAGGCACAAATTCCTCAATATCAGGCAGAAGTTGAAAAATACAAAAATGCGCTGGCCACGATTATCGGTATATTGCCGTCGGAATTGAATTTATCAAAATTGCCGTCAAAATTACTGTTTCCGGAGACAAATAAAGAGGAATTGTCGGCATTTCCGCTGTATGTGGTGCGATTGCGACCTGATGTGGCGGCGGCCGAACAAAAACTGATAATGCAAAATGCCTTAGTCGGTGCGGCGGTGGCGGAACTTTATCCTGATGTCAGCATCAGCGGCTTATGGGGTTATGCGGCTCAAGGAGGGAGTAAACTAATTCGCTCAAGCAGCCAGACTTATAATTACGCGCCGTTGCTGACAATGCCGCTTTTGGATTGGAACAAATTGCAGAATAACATTAAATTGCAAGAATCGGTGCGGCAGGAATATTTAGAAAATTATAAACAGACGGTATTAAACGCCGTGACCGAGATTCGTAATGCACAAACTGCTTATGAAACTAGCAAAAACAGTACACGCAACAAATATGCGGCGTGGCAAAGTATGCAAATTGCGGCGGAGTTGGCGCGAAAAAAATATGAAAGCGGGTTGAGTGAATTTGCCGATGTAATGCGCACACAGCAAAATATGCTGAACGCACAACAGGAATATATTTCCGCTTTGGCACAAAGTATACAACAACTTATTGCTTTTTACAAAGCAATCGGGGCGCCGGCATAATATCTGCGACTATTGATAATTTAGGTCTTCAAACGGTATTCTGTCAGATGGTTTTTGCGGTTTATACACGAATACGTTGGTTACTGTCGGAATATTGTATTTGCGATGCCAATACCCCTTCTTTTCCATACACAGACGATAGTCTTTAGGATTTGAATCGGCAGAATCGCGAATGGAATTGACCAATATCGGCGAAGCACCGCGATATGGCACATAACTCGCCCAAATACCTTTTTCTTTATGCCAATCAACGTGAATATTATAGCGATATTCTTCGGAATAGAACCAATTGGTAAAGTTTGGCCAATGGAACCAACCCTCGGCTTGTTTAAGGCATTCCGAGTGATCGCGTGAAAATTTTGCCACTCCGGTATTTTCCCGTTCCCAGTGATAAATCACCTGTCCCTTACCGCCGTAAGTTGATGAGCAGGCACCTAAAAACAAACTGAATAAAATCAACAAATATCTCATATTAAAAATCCAAATCTGTATAATGGGTTGACGGATATATATTTTTGATGCGGTCATTTAAAATTTCTTTAAAACTCGGCCGCGACTTAATTTGCGAATACCATTGTTTGACATTTTTAAAATCCTCCCATGGTACATCACCCAAATAATCAATAATGGAAATCTGCGCCGCCGCACTGATGTCTGCCATTGAAAAACCGCCACTGACCAAATAATTGTTGCGCTCAACCATCCAATCAATATATTCCAAATGGAACCGCAAATTGTTCATACCGATTTGGATTCGTTTGGATTCCGGAGGTTGATGCAGGGCAAAACGCTTATATATTTTTTCGCCGACGATATATTGATAAACTTCCCGATGGAATTTGTTATCAAACCAGTCAACCAAACGACGGGTTTCGGCACGCTCTTTATTATTGCCGTTTATCAGGCGATTTTGGGTATATGTTTCTTCCAAAAACTCGGTAATGGCATAATTGCCCGCAATAATGTTGCCGTCAAAGATAAATACCGGCAGTTCTCCGGCCGGATTAATTTTTTTGATATCCGTAGACAAGGCCCACGGAGTTTCTTCTTTCAAAACATACAGCATTCTTTTTTCGGCCATTAATATCCGAATTTTGCGGCATTGCGGTAAAATATTGCTATGTACCAAAAGAACCATAAAACCTCCTAATAAATTCCCTCAATAACCTCATCTATTGACTTTTCTTCAACTTTTTGTTCTATTACGCGGCCGCCTTTGTTGGTTAAATTATCTTCAACTTCCAAAAAGTTTTCCTTCGTATCTTCGGTGCCATATTGTACAAACGACGGAGGCACCGTACCTTCATAACGTTGTTCTTCCTCGTTGACAATTCGTAAAATTTCTTCTTTAACAGCTGTGGCATATTCCGGCTTTGCAAATTCTTCCTGAAAAACCTCCATATATTGCGAAAGCCGTGGCGTAACTTTAGATATAGCGATAAATATCGGAATTTTAAACAGCGGTTTTTGCGAATAAGACAGAAAACTGCCGAGACCGTAATGACTTGCCATCATACGGTTATAATAAATTCCGCCCAACATATAATCGGCTTTTCCCAAGATGATTTTTTCGTAGCATTCATACGGAGTATCAACAAATTCAACTCCCATATCGGAAACCTTGCGTACGATAAAATCGCTTAAGAGTTCGGTTTTTGACATTACACCGCGCAAATTTTTCAAATCATCGAAATTTGCAATGTGCGTCATACTGTCGGCAGAAGTAATAACATGAATCGGATTGGAAATGCTGGCCGGAAAAATCATTTGTAAGCCGTTGTAAAGCTGGGTGTTGGAATATGCTCCGATAAATATTTTATACTTACCGCTTCTGACATCAAGCAACAATAGTTTTAAATCCAAGTCTTCATCGGAAAGCTCCATCGGAACTATGTTTACTCCGTGTTTGCTCATAACATCAATGGTCGGCTTCAAAAAGGCACTTTCCATCACCAACAAACTTCTTTTTTCGGATTGCCGAGAATAAGCAAAACGAGAAAACGGCGGATAATCAATCCACCCCACGGTATTCAGCGGCGTATTGAAATAGTTTTCCACACTGACCATACTTGTCGAATCTTCGGCAGCGTAAGAATAACCGATACCGAGTGCCCAAATAATCATAAAAATCCGCAAAAATCTCATAGTTTTATATCCCGTTTTCTTATGCCGTCAATGCCTTAATCCGTTATATCGAGCATAAATAAATTGTGTTAAAAAGATTTTAACCGATTGCATAAAAGCAATAATTCTGTAACATATTACAAAAGAAAATTGAAAAGTACAAGATGATAAATATAAATAAAAACTTATTTTTACAACGAAACCGCAATATAATTGCCATAACATCCGGTGTCGGCAGTATGGGTAAAACTTGGCTGACTCTCACATTGTCGCACGCGCTGAATATTTTGCAAAAGTCGGTATTATTGTTTGATGCGGATAACGGGCTGTTGAATGTTGCCGCGCAGACAGATGTTTCGTCTTTGTACTCGCTTAACGATGTTTTAGCCTCGGATATCACACTGAATCAAGCCATAACGCCTGTTAATCGGCGGAAATTTGATACCGTTTTCGGTATCACCGGCAGCAATATTTTGGAAAGCACGCCGGTGGGGCGTTTGCAGATATTGCGCGATGATTTATTGCTGGCGGCGCAAGATTATGACTATCTGTTGATAGATTTGCCGTCATCGGAAAAAATTTCATTCAACATTCTGCCCACTGACGCCAATTTGATTTTGGTGTGTACCAATGAACCGTCGAATTTGGTGTCTACATACAAGTTTTTGCAGGATACCGCCGCCACCGAGCGCTACAAAAATATGCAGATTGTGGTTAACCACGCTCAATCGTACGAAGAGGGGTTGCAAACCTATAACACTCTACGTCGTGCTTGCGAAGAATATATTACCAAAACACCGGCACTGCTCGGAGTGGTGCGGCGCGATACCAGAGTACGCGATGCCATTCGCAACCGCTTTTTACTCTTGAACAGATATCCCAATTCGGAAGCTGCGGAAGATATTATGCAAATCGCCCGCAAAATTTTGCAAAAAGGAGCAGAATAATGACAGAATATGATTCTCTCGGATATTATGCAATTTTGGAGATTCATCCCGAAGCCGATGTTGCGGTGATAAAGCGTCAATACTACCAAAAAGCAAAATATTGGCATCCGGACCATAATACGCGTCCCGAAGCGCACGATATGTTTCAAAAGACTTCCGTTGCCTACGGTATTTTGCAAAATCAACGTACCCGCCTGATTTATGATTTATTGTCATGTGTTTACGACAATAAAGATTTTCCGCCGATGGGCTCGTTGAAAATATATAAGAATCAATCAGATAAAGATGATAAGGCATTGCGAGTGTTAAGGCAAAGGCTTTGCACAAACAAAGGCGTGCGCGAGAGTAAAGACGTTTGCAATATACGCGAAGCCGGCAATATGGTGCTCTCAACCTCTATTTCCAATTGGCTTAAAGGTTGGTGGCAAAAAAACGGATTTAATCGCACATTGTCGGCCATTCGCTTTAATATGCAAAATATTTATGCCGATGACGCCGATAATTTAAAATTACTGATACACAACGCCGTGGCATATGAACAGGAAAACAATAAAGAAATGGCGTGGATTTATGCCAAACAGGCCGAAATGTTGCAAACAACCGACGAACATACCGCAAAATATCTGCAACTCTTTATTGAAATGTTGGATTTTCATCCGAATAAAAAGGTGGTTTTGCCTTATTGGAATGCTGCTGAATTGAAACGTCGGCAACAACTCTTTCCGCTGATGATGTTACTGATTGCGTCGCTTTTGGCGGTGGCGATGCTTGTTCGTAGCGGTGTTTTTTCGGGCGGCAACGCACAGGACAACAGTTATTATGAAGTGCGTAAAATCGGCAATAATTTAGTGCCTTCCGATATGATTGAAGCCCGCATTATGAAAAACGACAGTACACCGTACGATAAAGATTCCGTCGTTCATCTGAAAGCTGATAGCGTTATTTATTACGGGCCGGATACCCGCTATTCGCATCTGCGCAACGGCATAAAAGGGCAGACAGTGCGTATTACCGGTTATACGGTTGATAAAAAATGGTATCAAATTATTTTAGATGACGGTATAATAGGTTATATCCGTAATCAAGATTTGGAAAAAGGCTTCGGTAATCCGATTCCGGAAGGAAGTCAAGTATATAAGGGGTAACAATGGGGTTAAAATTCGAAATAGATAAAAAAATAGGTAAGAGCCGTTTAGGCAGATTAATCACCAAGCACGGCACGGTGAATACGCCGGCGTTTATGCCTGTGGGAACGTGCGCTACGGTCAAGGCAATGTTGCCGGAAAGCGTGGCGGCAACCGGTGCGGAAATTTTGCTCGGCAATACATATCATCTGATGTTGCGTCCGGGGGCCGATTTGGTTGAAAAAATGGGAGGATTGCATAAGTTTATGCACTGGGATAAGCCGATTTTGACGGATTCCGGCGGTTTTCAGGTAATGAGCCTGAGCGGTTTGCGCAAGCTTAAAGAGGAGGGCGTCACTTTTCGTTCGCACGTTGACGGTAAAAAGTTCTTTTTAAGTCCGGAAGAGTCTATGAAAATCCAACATAAACTCGATTCGAATATTACCATGTGCCTTGATGAGTGTACACCATATCCTTCAACTTATGAAGATTGCGCCAAGTCGATGCGGATGTCAATGCGCTGGGCCAAGCGCAGTAAGGAAGCGTTTGTTGACCGCGACGGTTACGGTATTTTCGGGATTCAGCAGGGGAATGTGTTTAAAGATTTACGTGCCGAATCTGCCGAAGCCCTGAAAAAAATCGGATTCGACGGTTATGCTATCGGCGGCTTGGCTATCGGTGAGGGACAAGAGAAAATGTTTGAGGTTCTGGATTATGCACCTGATATGCTGCCTGAAGACAAACCGCGCTATTTGATGGGTGTCGGACGCCCCGATGATATTGTCGGCGCGGTGTTACGCGGTGTCGATATGTTCGATTGCGTGATGCCGACACGTTCCGGTCGTACGGCACAGGCGTTTACCAAATACGGCGCAATTAATGTGCGCAACGCCCGTCATCGTGAAGATTATCGTCCGCTGGAAGAAGGTTGCGATTGTCCGCTTTGTACACACTATTCGCGCGCTTATCTGCACCATTTGCATAAGTGTAACGAAATTTTAGGCGTTATGCTGTTAACATGGCACAATATCAGATATTATGAACGACTGATGCAAGGCTTGCGCAACGCTATAAAAGATAATACATTGGATACGTATGTCGCCGAGTTTTATGAAAACCAGCGCCGCGGAGATATAGAGGAGCTTTAAAATGAATAAAAAGACCGAAGTCAACGATAAAGTTTTGGAAAGCTTTAAAAAAGAGAACAAAAAAGCCGGTATCAGAGTTTTTGTGGCCGGCGGTTCGCGTTCGGGTAACGAAAAACAATATGCACATGAAGCGTATATTCTGGGACGTAAAATTGTTGAAATGGAATTTAAACTCGACTTCGGACTTTCCAACAGAGGTATTATGGGCGCGGTGGCCAGAGGTGTTCTCGACGGTTGGAACGATAAACAGGAAGGAAAAGGAGAGTTCCCGATTCAGGGTATTACCACTAAAAAATATTTTGATTTATATCCGAGCGATGATGACCTTATTCGCAAAATGGATATTGTGGTGGCTCGCACATTGGAAGAGCGCAAGCGCAAGCTTCTGAAAGCTGATTTTGTGGTGTTTACCCCGGGCGGTGTCGGCACTTTGGATGAGTTGGCATACGATTGTGTGGCCATGCAAGACGAAATGCTGCCGATAAAGCCGTTCATCATTTATAACATCAACGGTTTTTTCCATCATTTGCTTGAATTTTTAAAGCATATTGCGCAAGAAGGATTTGCCGATCCGGTGCCGTTTATTGTGGTTGATAATCCGGAAGAATTGGAAATAGCTTTCCGCTGGCTGAAACAGAAAAAAATCGATTACAGCAGCAGTAAAGAAGTGTTTGTTATGTCGCGTAAACTGATTTATGAATTGCCATATTACAGCAAACAGAAAGAAAATTACAATATGGATGTCGAAACTTGCGCCGAACGAATGGAATTTATTAAAGAGCACGGTACGGATTTTGACAGACAGGTTCTGCAAGACGAAGTTCGCACAGCCTATTTTGAAAACGAAATCGAAAAAATGTATAATCGCTTGGCACAGGCCGGCAAAGATACCGGTATTGTCAGCGAAAAATTGGCCGCGCTGAAAAAACGTCGCAAAGAGATGATGGAATGAGTGTATTTGCCTTCATATTAAAATATTTGCGCAAAACCAAATTTATGGCTTCGGTCATCGTTGTGGCGATGATTACGCGCAGTATTGCCGATAGAGGTGAGGTTTATGCCATGTCGCAGACAATAGGTATATTGCCGGATTATGCCACCGATAAAAGCGTTCTGAACAAGATTATATTTTATATCGGACTTATGGCTTTCTTTTTGCTGTTGGAAGGCATTACCAATTATATTTGGCGTTATTTCGGCGGCAAATTTCAGCCGTATTTTTCGAGTTTGATTTATAAAGATCTTTTTGTTGCCGTGCACCATCAATCCATTAATTTTTTTAATATAGAAATGTCGGGAAAAGTTGCATCCAAAGCCAAAAATATTGTATCCGGAATTCGTGATATTTACGGCAGCGTTTTGTTTGGTTTATTGCGACCGATAACCGGAATAATTGTCAGTTTGTTCTTAATCTGCCGCGCCGATTTATTGATGGGCGGGATTATCAGTGTTTTGAACCTGATTTTTTTGGGCGTAAATGTCGCTATTCATAAAAAAATCGGCTCATATTCGGAAAAACGTGCACGTTTTCATGCCGAAGCCGACGGAGTTTTTATCGATACGGTAACCAATTCCGACCTGGTTAAAAGTTTTGCCAATTATTTTTATGAAAAAGGATATTTTTATCGTGTTTTGCGCACTGCCGTTCGTTCCGAACAGGAAGAACGAACTAAAGACGCATTGTATGATTTGCAGGGCAAAACTCTGTTTTATATTGTGTATTTGGTATCGTGTATTTGTGTGTTTTATTTTTGGTATCTCGGCCGGTTGGAATTGGCTGATGTTGTGATGTCTACCTCACTGATGGACGGTTTGATGATGGAAATTACCAACATCGGCTTTTTTGCCGGCGAATTTTCACAGGATTACGGACAGGTAAAAGACGGGCTGAACTTGATTTTTCAGCCGTATCAGGTTAAAGATGCGCCTGATGCTCATAATATAAAAATGCGTGATCAAGCCATCAATTTTGATAAAATTACCTATCACTATGAAGATAAAGAAAATCTGTTTGATAGTTTTAATCTCAAAATTAAGTCCGGCGAAAAAGTCGGTTTGGTCGGTCATTCCGGCAGCGGTAAATCAACACTGATAAAGCTATTGGTGCGTTATTATGATGTAAACGGCGGCAAAATTACGGTCGGCGGGGAAGACATATCTAAAGTGCGGCAAAACAGCTTGCGGGCGCAAATTGCCGTGATTCCGCAAGATACAACGCTGTTTAACCGTACCATTATGGAAAATATACGCTACGGAAAAATAGACGCTTCTGATGATGAAGTAATAAAGGCGGCCGAAATGGCCTATGCCGATGAATTTATTCGCCGTCTTCCGCACGGATATGACAGTAAGGTCGGCGAACGCGGCGTGATGCTTTCCGGCGGTGAGCGGCAACGCATAGCCATTGCCAGAGCTATTTTGAAAAATGCGCCGATTTTGATTTTGGACGAGGCTACTTCGGCACTTGATAGCGAAAGCGAGCAATATATTCAAAAGTCGCTCAAAAAACTGATGAAAAACAAAACGGTAATTGCGATTGCCCATCGGCTTTCCACTTTGCGCGAGATGGATAGGTTGGTGGTGATGGATAACGGCAAAATCATAGAAGAAGGAAGTCACGATAAACTGTTGGCGGCAAAAGGTGCTTATTACGAATTTTATCAAATCCAAAGTTTGAACAAATAAATGCAAAAAAATACTTGATTTTTGCGACAATCTGCATATTATTAACTCAATATGTTGCGGCTGCGAAGTGATTCTGCAGTCGGATTTTTTAACCTAATTTAAGATGCCTATATAGCAAATATAGGTGTTTTTTGTTTGATTTTTGGAGGATAAAATGGAAAAGTTTCCGTTGACAAAGACAGGCTATGCCATGTTGGAACAGGAATTAAAGAGACGTAAGGGAGAAGACCGCCCGAGCATTATTGAAGAAATTGCCGAAGCGCGTGCCAAAGGCGATTTGTCGGAGAATGCCGAATATTCCGCCGCAAAAGAAAAACAGAGTTTTAACGAAGGACGGATTCAGGAATTGGAAGCGGTTATCAGCCGTGCCCAAGTGATTGATCCGACACAAATGAGCGGCAACATCGTACGTTTCGGGGCTACGGTTTTGGTGGCGAATATTGATACCGATGAAGAGCGTGAATATCAAATTGTCGGCGACTATGAAGCCGATATCGAAAAGAATAAAATCTCGCTCTCTTCGCCGTTGGCAAAGGCGCTTATCGGCAAGGAAATCGGAGACATTGCCGAATATCTTGCTCCGTCGGGCAAACGCTCATACGAAATTTTGCAAGTTAAATGGTTATAAACCTTTAAGGCCCTCATCCGAGGGCTTTTTTGTTGGCTTGAAGTTAGGCAGATGTACTAAAAACAAATAATGCTTGCAAAAATGGTCAAATGTCATATATTCAAGCCAGTTAAATATTTTTTAGGAGATAAATATGGCTTTAGTTTCTATGCGTCAGATTCTTGACGATGCGGCCGAGCACAA
>CADBEI010000021.1 GCA_902793695.1 uncultured Pseudomonadota bacterium
AAAACTCCCGAGAATAAAAGCATCTCGGGAGTTTCTTGTGTTTAGTCAGAAAGGAATTATTCGGCTTCCGTCATTTCCGGAGCGGTGTTGCCTTCCTCAAGCAAAGCTTTTTGCTTTTGAGCGTTGGCTTCCGCCTCCTGACGACGCATTTCCAGAATTTCCTTATCATTCTGTGCCGCAACTTTGCGGAGCGAGCGCAAAACGCTACCCGTACCTGCCGGAATCAAACGTCCGACAATTACGTTTTCTTTCAGACCCGTCAAGGTATCGACCTTACCTTCAACCGCAGCTTCGGTCAAAACGCGGGTGGTTTCTTGGAAGGATGCGGCCGAAATAAACGACTTGGTCTGCAAGCTGGCCTTGGTAATACCCAAAAGAATATCATCAGCTTTGGCCGGCTCGCCACCTTCGGCAACAATCTTCTGATTTTCAGCTTCAAACACATCGCGGTCAACCTGTTCGCCCACCAAGAATGTAGTGCCGCCGGCGTCGGTAATTTCTACCTTCTTCAGCATTTGCGAAACAATCACCTCAATGTGCTTATCATTAATTGCCACACCTTGCAGGCGGTACACGGCTTGAACTTCCTGAACCAGATATTCGGCCAGTTTTTCAACACCCAATACGCGCAGAATATCGTGCGGAGCCGGTGTTCCGTCAACCAACAAATCGCCCTTCTTTACCTTATCGCCGTCTTGAACAACCAAACGACGTCCCTTCGGGATAAGATATTCGATTTCGCGACCTTCGTTATCTTCATCAATTACCTTAATGCGTTGTTTTGCCTTATAGTCCTTGCCGTATTCGACAATACCGTCAATATCGGAGATAATCGCCGGATCCTTCGGACGACGGGCTTCGAACAACTCGGCCACACGCGGCAAACCACCGGTAATATCTTTTGTTTTGGTGCTTTCTCTCGGAATACGAGCGATGACGTCACCGACATGAACTTCGGTATCTTTATCAACGTTCAAAACCGCATCCGGCGACAGATAATAACGAACTTCCTTGCCGGAATCGTAAGTTACATGCTTGCCCTTGCTGTTTTTGAGCATAACGCTCGGTTTTAAGCCGGAATATGCACCCGAACCGGATTGCCAATCAATAACCGTTTTGGAACTGATACCGGTTGTTTCATCCATGGTTTCTTTCATCGAAACGTTCGGAATCAAATCAACCAATTCGGCCTTACCTGCTTTTTCGGAAATAATCGGCGTCATAAACGGATCCCACTCGGCAACTTTCTTGCCTTTTTCCACTTCGGTACCTTCGGCAACCAAAATCTTGGCGCCGTACGGAACATGGTGGCGGGATTTTTCGCGGCCCTGCTTATCTTGAATAACGATATCGCAGTTACGCGACAAGATAATCAGATTGCCTTCCGAATTTTCAACCGTATGCGTGTTTTCAAGTTTCAAAATACCGGAGAACGGTACTTCAATCATCGATTGTTCGGCCGATTTGGAAGCGGCACCGCCGATGTGGAACGTACGCAGCGTCAATTGGGTACCAGGCTCGCCGATGGACTGAGCAGCAATCACGCCGACAGCTTCACCGATACTGACCGGATTACCTCTGGCCAAATCACGTCCGTAGCAAGCGGCACAAACACCATGTTCGCTTTCGCAGGTCAATACCGAACGGATTTTAACTTGTTCAACGCCGGCTTTTTCAACCTTTTCAACATCGGCTTCATCTATCAGCTTGCCTTTCTTGACAATGACTTCGCCGGTTTCCGGATTCAAAATATCTTCCTGAGCCGTACGTCCCAAAATGCGCTCGCCGATGGTGGCAATAACCTGACCGCTGTCAACTACCGGACGAACGATAATGCCGCGTTCGGTACCGCAATCGGTTTCGGTAATAACCACATCTTGTCCCACGTCAACCAGACGACGTGTCAAATAACCGGCGTTTGCCGTCTTTAAAGCGGTATCAGCCAAACCTTTACGCGCACCGTGGGTGGAGTTAAAGTATTCCGACACCGTCAAACCTTCTTTAAAGTTAGAGATAATCGGTTGTTCGATAATTTCGCCTGACGGTTTTGCCATCAAACCGCGCATACCAGCCAATTGGCGCATTTGTGCCGCACTACCGCGGGCGCCGGAATCGGCCATCATAAACACGGAGTTATATGAACCGTTGACCGGTTTTGAAATGTTTTCCATCATCGCGTTGGCGACTTTATCGGTATAAGATGCCCAAATATCAACGACTTTGTTGTATTTTTCGCCTTTGGTAATCAAACCGTTTTGATATTGCTGTTCAAATTCTGCCACCTGAGCGGAAGCTTCGGCAATCATTTCCTGCTTTTTAGCCGGAACAATCAAATCGTCCTTACCGAACGAAATACCGGACAAGCAAGCGTATCTATAACCCAAGCCCATAATGGCATCGGCCATGATACAGGTTTCTTTACCGCCGCATACACGATATACTTCATCAATAATCTGCGAAATTTGTTTCTTTTTCACCAAACGATTGACAAGAGAGAACGGAACGCCCTCTTTCTTCGGCAAAATGTCGGAAACAATAATACGTCCCGGAGTTGTTGCCACAATACCTTTGGTAAATTTGCCGTCATCGCCGACATAAGTCATACGGCATTTGATTTTGGCGTGCAAATCAACCGCTTTGGCGTTCAATGCCAGCATACATTCTTCCGGACTGGAGTAAATACTGCCTTCACCTATCATCCCGTCCATTTCATACGTCAGATAATAAATACCCAACACCATATCTTGCGACGGCACGATAATCGGCTTACCCGAAGCCGGAGACAAAACATTGTTTGAAGACATCATTAACACGCGAGCTTCCAGTTGTGCTTCAATTGAAAGCGGAACGTGTACTGCCATTTGGTCACCATCGAAGTCGGCGTTAAATGCGGTACAAGCCAGCGGATGCAAGTGAATTGCCTTACCTTCAACCAATACCGGTTCATAAGCCTGAATGCCCAAACGGTGCAAGGTCGGAGCACGGTTCAACAATACCGGATGTTCACGGATTACTTCTTCCAGAATATCCCAAACTTCCGGACGCTCCTTTTCTACCATACGCTTTGCCGCCTTAATGGTGGTGGCGTGGCCGTAAAGTTCCAATTTGGCATATACGAACGGCTTAAACAATTCCAAAGCCATTTTCTTCGGCAAGCCGCATTGGTGCATTTTGAGTTCCGGACCGACGGTAATAACCGAACGACCGGAATAGTCAACACGCTTACCCAAAAGGTTCTGACGGAAACGTCCCTGCTTACCTTTCAGCATATCAGCCAAAGACTTCAGCGGACGTTTGTTGGTGCCGGTAATGGCACGACCGCGACGGCCGTTATCAAACAAAGCATCAACTGATTCTTGCAACATACGTTTTTCGTTGCGGACAATAATGTCCGGAGCGTGCAATTCAATCAGGCGTTTCAAACGATTGTTGCGGTTAATCACACGACGATACAAATCGTTCAAATCAGAAGTGGCAAAACGGCCGCCGTCCAACGGAACCAGCGGACGCAAATCAGGCGGAATAACCGGCAATACAGTCAGAATCATCCACTCCGGTTTAGCGTTGGAGTGAATAAATGCTTCCACCAATTTCAGGCGTTTAACCAACTTTTTGCGTTTGGCTTCGGAAGTTGTTTCCTGCAGTTCCAAACGCATGGCATCACGTTCTGTTTCCAAATCAATATTGGAAAGGATTTCACGCAATGCTTCGGCGCCGATACCGGCTCTGAACGAATCTTCGCCGTATTTATCGATGGCATCCTGGTATTCTTCTTCCGTCATCAACTGATTTATCTGCAAATCGGTCAACCCCGGTTCAATCACAATGTAGTTTTCAAAATACAATACGCGCTCCAAAGATTTTTCCGAAATATCGGTCAAAGTGGAAATACGCGACGGCAATGATTTCAAAAACCAAATGTGTGCCACCGGTGCCGCCAATTCGATATGTCCCATTCTTTCGCGGCGAACTTTGGAAAGCGTAACTTCCACACCGCACTTCTCGCAGACAATACCGCGGCTCTTCATGCGTTTATATTTGCCGCACAAGCACTCGTAATCCTTAACCGGACCGAAAATGCGTGCACAGAACAAACCGTCTTTTTCCGGCTTAAACGTACGGTAGTTAATGGTTTCCGGTTTTTTTACCTCGCCATACGACCACGAACGAATCTGTTCCGGAGAAGCAATCGAGATTTTAATTGCCTCAAAGCTGTCAGCCGCTAATTGTTGCTGATCCATTACATTTACTAATTCATTACTCATTCTCTAAACTCCTCCGAATTATGCGTCATCTTCGTTTAACATTTCAACATTTAAGCACAAAGACTTGATTTCTTTGACCAATACGTTGAATGATTCCGGAATACCGGTATTAAAGCTGTCTTCGCCGGCAACAATGGCGTCATAAACTCTGGTTCTGCCGTCAACGTCATCGGATTTAATGGTAAGCATTTCTTGCAACGTATAAGCCGCACCGTAGGCTTGCAGTGCCCACACTTCCATTTCGCCGAAACGTTGGCCGCCGAATTGAGCCTTACCGCCCAAAGGTTGCTGTGTAACCAAACCGTAAGGACCGACCGAACGTGCGTGCATTTTTTCATCAACAATGTGGTGAAGTTTAATCATATACATAACGCCGACCGTGACTTTGCGGTCAAATTTTTCACCGGTACGACCGTCATACAGGTCAATCTGACCGGAAACCGGCAAACCGGCCATAGTCAGCATACTGTTGATATCGTCGCCGGTTGCACCGTCGAATACCGGAGTTGCCATCGGAATACCGTTCTTCAAGTTGGAAATCATTTCCATCTTTTCATCTTCAGTCAAAGTAGCAACTTCTTTCTTATATTGCTTTTCGCCATAAATTTCTTTCAGGCGCTTATTCAGTTCTTCGGCCGTTTTTTCGCCGCGCTTATATTGCTCGCACATTTCATTGAGCTGTGCGCCCAATTCTTTGGCGGCCCAACCGAGGTGAGTTTCCAAAATTTGGCCCACGTTCATACGCGAAGGCACGCCGAGCGGGTTCAACACCACATCAACCGGAGTACCGTCTTCGGTATACGGCATATCCGCCAGCGGCAATACGCGCGAAACCGTACCTTTGTTACCATGACGACCGGCCATCTTATCACCGGTTTGCATTTTTCTCTTGGTGGCAATAAATACCTTAACCAGTTTCAAAACGCCCGGCAACAAATCATCACCGCGTTGAACTTTTGCTACTTTGTCGTCATAATGGGCTTTGATATCGGCCATACGAGCATCAAATGCACCGTTAAATTCCTCTATTCTGCCCATAATGTCTTCGTTTTTAACCACGATTTCTTTCCATTTGGCAACCGGAAATTCCGCCAGTTTTTCGGCAGTGATTTTTTCGTTTTTCTTAAATCCTTTCGGGCCGTCGACCACAGTCTGACCAACCAGCATTTTTTCCAAACGAGCCTGATAGTTGCGGCGAATAATTGCCATTTCATCATCACGGTCTTTGGCCAAAGCGGAAATTTCTTCCTGTTCGATAGCCAGAGCGCGCTCGTCTTTTTCCACGCCACGGCGCGAGAAAATACGAACATCAACCACAATACCGTCGACACCCGGCTGTGCACGTAACGAAGTATCACGAACATCGCTGGCTTTTTCACCGAAAATGGCACGCAAGAGTTTTTCTTCCGGAGTTACCGGAGATTCGCCCTTCGGCGTAACCTTTCCGACCAAAATATCGCCGGCCTTGACGTGTGCTCCGACATAAACGATACCTGCTTCATCAAGGTTGCGCAAAGCATCTTCGCTGACATTCGGAATATCGCGAGTAATTTCTTCCTGACCGAGTTTGGTATCGCGTGCCATTACTTCAAATTCTTCAATGTGCAGCGAAGTCAAAACATCGTCACGCGAAATACGTTCCGAAAGCAAAATAGCATCTTCGTAGTTCAAACCGTTCCACGGCATAAAGGCCACCAACAGGTTTTTACCCAAAGCAAGTTCGCCCAAATTGGTACACGGACCGTCGGCAATAATATCGCCTTTCTTAATGTGGTCACCGACTTTTACCAACGGAACTTGATTGATGCAGGTATTTTGGTTGGAACGACGGAACTTGGAAAGTTTATAAATCTCAACACCGGCATCGCGAACTTCATCGCCGTCGGTACGAATAACGATACGATTAGCATCAACCGCATCAACCACACCGTCGTATTTAGCTACCAAAGTAGCACCGGAATCTTTTGCCACCGTTGCTTCAATACCGGTACCGACCAGCGGTGCTTCGGAACGAAGCAAAGGCACGCCTTGACGTTGCATGTTAGAACCCATCAGCGCACGGTTAGCGTCATCGTTTTCCAAGAACGGAATCAAAGCGGCAGCCACCGAAACCAACTGTTTTGGCGAAACGTCGATGTAATCGATGTCTTCCGGCTTATGAAATTCAACTTCGCCGGCGCAACGGCAGGTAATCAAATCATTTACAAAATGACCTTTATCATCAACCTTGGCATTGGCTTCGGCAATAATGATTTTTTTATCTTCGCCCGTAACCGGATCTTTAAAAGTTCTGCTTTCATCATCTGCAGACAAATAATCAACATCATCGGTTACCTTTCCCTTAACCACGCGACGATACGGACATTCAATAAAGCCGTATTTATTCACGCGCGCGTATGTAGATAAAGAGTTAATCAAACCGATGTTCGGACCTTCCGGTGATTCAATCGGGCAGATACGACCATAATGGGTAGGATGCACGTCGCGGACTTCAAAGCCGGCACGATCACGGCTCAAACCGCCAGGGCCCAAAGCTGACAAACGACGCTTATGCGTAATTTCCGACAACGGGTTGTTCTGATCCATAAATTGCGACAACTGCGAAGAACCGAAAAACTCACGAATTACCGAAGCAATCGGCTTGGCATTGATTAAATCTTGCGGTTTAACGTTGTTCAAAACTTCGGCACTCATTTTTTCTTTGATGGCGCGTTCCATTCTGAGCAAGCCCATACGATATTGGTTTTCCATCAATTCGCCGACTGAACGCACACGACGATTGCCGAGGTGGTCAATATCATCGACCTGACCTCTGCCGTCACGAATTTCAACCAGCTTTTTAACAATCAACAAAATATCTTCTTTGCGCAGAACACGCAAAGTATCCGGAGCTTCGCTGAACGGAATGTTCAATGAGGCGTTCATCTTAACACGGCCCACAGCGGACAAATCATAGCGTTCGGAATCAAAGAACTGCTGCTTGAAAGAGGCATCCGCCGCCTCCAAAGTTGCCGGTTCGCCCGGACGCATAACGCGATAAATATCAAACAATGCTTCCTGACGATTGCTGTTTTTATCAGCAGCCAATGTATTGCGGATATACGGACCGACATTCAAGTTATCGATATACAAAGTATCAACTTCCTTGACTTTATTCTCAGCCAGTTTATTCAGCAAATCTTCATTGATTTCATCTCCGGCTTCGGCCAAAACTTCGCCGTTTTTGGTTACGATGTTTTTAGCCAAGAATTTACCGTACATCTGCTCTTTGCCGACTTTGAAAAATTCCAAACCTTCGTCAGCCAGTTTTTGTGCACTTCTCGGAGTCAGCTTTTTACCGGCTTCCCATACTTCTTCGCCGGTAGCAGCATTAACCAGCGCAAAGTCAAACTTAACGCCTTTCATACGCTTCGGCTCAAACTTCATTTTCCATGCTTTTTTATCAGCCAGATAGGTTTCGGTATCATAGAAGTAATTTAAGATTTCTTCTTTATCCATACCTTTGATATCTTCAAGCGCAACTTCCTTACCTTCTTTGGCGGCTTTGGCGATTTTTTCTTCGGTTTCTTTCGAATACAAAGAATAGAAAATCGAGGTTACCGGCAATTTACGGCGACGATCAATACGCGCATAAATCAAATCTTTGGCATCAAACTCAAAATCAAGCCACGAACCGCGATACGGAATAATGCGGGCCGAAAACAGCTTTTTACCCGAAGATACGTTCTTACCGCCGTCGCTATCAAAGAAAACGCCCGGAGAACGGTGCATTTGCGAAACTACGACACGCTCGGTACCGTTGAAAATAAACGTACCTTTTTCAGTCATTAACGGGATATCACCCATATAAACTTCCTGCTCCTTCACATCGTGAATGGAACGAGAGCCGGTAGCTTCATCCACATCAAACACCACCAAACGCAACGTAGCCTTAATCGGCGCAGCGTAGGTCATATCGCGACGAATGCACTCTTCTTCATCATATTTCGGCTTATCCAAAACATAACCGACAAACTCCAATTCACCGTTACCGGCGTAATCGCTTATCGGAAAAATAGATTTAAATACTTCTTCCAAACCAAACTCACAGTGGTCGCCATTGGCGTCAACATTGTTGATAAAACCTGAGTAGGAGCCGGTTTGCACATCAATTAAATTCGGCATATCCATAACGGCATCGATTCGGCCGAAATTTTTTCTTACACGCTTTTTGCCCGTATAAGATTCACTCATGTACTTTTTCCTTCTAAAATATTGATTCTGCGACAATTCTTTTGAAAAAATTCAATCCCGTCAACAGAAGGTTAAAACTTCTAAAACGCTCAAAAAGAATAAGACCAAACCCTCGGTAAAATCTGACCTCTCAGCCTTATTCGCCAAATAATAAAAGCATGGATTTTTACATCGCATATTAAACTGCGCGAAGTATATATTTTTTTTATTTTTTTTGCAAGTATTTTTATTTAAAAATAAAACTTTTTTTGTGAGATGTAAATTTGATAAGTTAAAATGCGGCAAAAATACACCGTTTTTACCACCCGACGAGCACAAAAAAACATTGCCGACTGTTGTGTCAGCAATGTTTTTTCTAATTTTAATGTTTCTTGGTCTTAAGTCTCCGGTAGTATTCTTCTTTTACTTCATCACTATACTCACATTGACCGGGAGATGTCTTTTCAAAGAATGTATCCAAATACTTCTTTGCTTCCGCTCTCGGAAAGTGTTCAACAATCTTATCAAGAGTCTCGTTCCACAGATCCATATCGTTCTTAAGAGCAAGATCCAGAAGCGTTGTAATTTCCTCTTTTGAAGAACAAACATCGAAGATTTTAGCGAAAAGTTCGCTGCCTATTGAGGCTCTTTTTTCAATAAATTTCTGCAACATTTCCCTTAAATCCTCGTCGGAATAAAGACGGAGAATCTTACACTCCACTTCGTTATCCAAATGCAAATCATTGTCGGCTGCGGCCATCAAAATATCCTTGGTTTCGTCTTTTCCGAAAACTCGGAAAACCTTGTTGAAAACCTCCATTACAAAGTTTTTCTGATTAAGGATAATTTCTTTTGCTTCCTTGCCGAAAACGCCGATTGCCCTGATAAGAACCTCGTTTGTCAGATCACAATGCTTGGTATATGTGAGCATCAATTCCAAGGAAACTTCTTTGGGAAAAGTATCCAGCATTTTGAGCAGAACCTCAGGATAAATATGCCCGTGAAATCTACAATAAATTATATTGGCATCTTCTTCCGAAAGATTTTGGAACAACTGTTTCTGAGTTTCTGTCGTCGGATCAATGTCTTCACACTCTCCGGCCGCGATTTTTCGAGCTTTTTCAGCTTTGCATCGCCT
This sequence comes from uncultured Pseudomonadota bacterium, assembly GCA_902793695.1. Classification (GTDB taxonomy): domain Bacteria; phylum Pseudomonadota; class Alphaproteobacteria; order RF32; family CAG-239; genus RUG410. The sequence continues at coordinate 9,616 of CADBEI010000021.1, forward strand.
GATGTATTCCTCAAGGAATATATGAGGTTTTTCAACTCTGAATCGTTCAGTAAACTCCTTCCTGTCAGCTTCATCCTTGCGACGCTGAATAAAGTCATCCAGAGACGCCGTACACAACCTGTCTAAAGCAACATCGTTTACATCTGCACTGAAAGAAATGTACTCGCGCATGACCGCAACGGGATCGGCACAGTTGAATATACCAATCTGCTGCCTTTTTGTTAATAATTTTGGTTTCATAAATAATAAAATTTAAAGATAAAACAAAGTTAATAATAATAAATTTTGTCGATAGTCTTATGTGTTAAAATTTAAAGATAAAACAAAGTTAATAATAATAAATTTTGTCGATAGTCTTATGTGTTTTTTGGTAAAAAGTCAAGTTTAAATTTGCGAGAGCAGTATTTTTAATTAAAATAAATGTCATCCCTCGGTCTGCGCTATGCGTCAGGCCGTCAAGGGATCTTATCTTTGTGAAGCGCTATATTTATTGAAGCGGAAGTGGCACTTGCGTGCCAAAAGTCGCGATACATTGACGCACGAATGCACCGCATCGTGCGAGGTATGACACCATTTTTATGCGCTCATCGCCTAAAGGCGACCGGCACACTCCCGTGTGTCTTTCGCTGGTGGTCGAACTTCCCCACGGAAGTTCGAGCCTCAAAGATACCAATAAAAAATCCCTCCACATAGGGAGGGTGCGCCTAATCGGCTAACAAAACTGCGTTTTGTGAAGAAGACTGGCTACGGCATAAACCGCCTTCGCCGCCCCTGCGCTCATCGCCTAAAGGCGACCGGCACACTCCCGTGTGTCTTTCGCTGGTGGTCGAACTTCCCCACGGAAGTTCGAGCCTCGAGGATACCAATAAAAAATCCCTCCACATAGGGAGGGATTTTTTATTGGTGCCCTGAAGAAGACTCGAACTTCCACTGCCTGAGGCAACATGCACCTGAAGCATGCGCGTCTACCAATTCCGCCATCAGGGCAACTTATCAGAAGTCTGTATAATCACTTTTTGAGACGCTGTCAACATTTTTTCATCACGTTGCATAACTTTTTTTATTTTATGAATAAGTTCTGCACATCACAAATTCCGTACGCATCCAGCAACAAAACCCCGCCGAGCAACACACGATATATTGCAAAGGGTAGAAAACTCCACTTTTTAAGCCACTGCATCAACACAAAAATCGCCAACATTGAAAAAATAAACGAATACTCTGCCGCATTTAAGGCATCGGCGATTTGTTGCATATTCCCCTCTTGCCACAGCTGATATCCGGCAAGTATTCCGGCCGCCAAAATTGCCGGAATAGACAGCAACATCGAGAATTTTGCCGCCTCGCGTCGTTCCATTCCCAAAAAGCGGCTCATAGTTATCGTAATGCCCGAACGGCTCGTCCCCGGCAACAATGACAAGCACTGCGCCGCACCGATTAACAACGCGTCCTTAACATCCAGATTTTTAATTTTGCGCACGGTAATCGAAAACGTATCCACAATCCATAACAAAACGCCGTAACATAAAATATTCCAGCCGATAAGTTTGGTATTGCGCAGCCATTCGGTACCGAAATATTTTAAGCCCGCACCGCATATAACAATCGGCAACGTTGCCAACAGCAGCAAATAAAACAACTGATTACCCTCATTTTTGAAATTCGGTAAAAACTTGGTTTTCCAAAGTCCTTGCAAAATCTCCCACAATGTCGGCGCAAAATAAATAATAACGGCAATAATCGAGCCGATGTGCAAAGCCACATCCATCGCCTGCCCTTGGTCCGGAAAATCAGTGAATTTGGAAAATAAAATCAGATGACCGCTCGAGCTGACCGGTAAAAATTCGGTTATTCCCTGCAACAATGAAAGCCATATAATTTGCAATTCAGTCATCTTATTATTTATCCTCCTTATTTTCCTCTAACCGTATGCATTTCTTTGCCTTTATATCCAGCAACGAATGCGGACGAAACCTCACATTATTCAGCGACGCCCCCCAATGCAAATGCGCACCGGTGGCTCGGCCGGTTTTGCCGACATAGCCGATTGTATCTCCCTGACGAACCTTATCTCCGACTTTAACCGTAGCTTTTTGCAAATGAGCATAGATGGTTTGCAACTGATGACCGTGGTCAATAATCACCATATTGCCGGTAAAAAAATAATCTTTGCCGCTCAAAACGATCACGCCGCTACCCGAAGCCTTGACCGGTGTGCCTTCAGGTGCGGCAATATCTGTGCCGCTGTGCGGACTTTTCGGAGTGCCGTTGAAAATACGCTGATTGCCGAAATGCCCGCTGATTCTTCCTTCCACCGGTAAAATAAAACCTTCGTTCCAAAAATAGTTATTATCAATATCCGATTGCAATTTGTCAGATTTGGTTGCGGCAAGCACTCTGTTTACATCACCCTGCTCGCGCTTTATTTCCGCCAAATCCGCATCCGAGGTCGGCGTTACTTTGGATTGTACCACTCCGTTGATGCGCTGAATATCCCACACCGTCGGTTTAACTTGCAAACTGTACTTGCGGCTGTTTCCATATTCATCATAAACAATAAAATTAACGTTTTTTTCGGCATTTCTGTGTAAGGCCAACGGAGTACGATTTAGTTCATCCGAAGAATAAATTTTTTCTCCTAAATTATTGTAAATCAATACTTTATTTTTGTTATTTTCAGAGGAATCGTGTTTAAGATAAAGCAGTTCGCCTTGTTTTAAGTCGCCACATATCTCAAGCGCCGCCGCATCGACTGCGACGCACAGACTACAAATCATCAAACAAATCGCCTTGAATGGCACAACTTCTCTCCGTTATTCGGGCTTTTACTATTCCATCGGCGAAACGGATATGCAAATTCTGTGAACTCTTGGCGCTATTGGTATCGCATACCGTCTGAAATTTGCTGTCCGAAATCCACGCAAAACCGCGCTTCAGAACCGATTCTACCGACACCGAATCCAGACGCAGAGCCAAATTATTCAGATTTTCATATTTCGTTTCAATAATGTTTTTAATGTAAAAAGGTTTCAAATTCGTCAATTTTAAACAATTATTTTTATCTTTCAGCAAATTTTCAAACGCCAATTTAAGGCGCTCGCTTCTGTCATCGATTTTTTGCTGATTTTCCTGCACAATTTGCTCGAGTGACGGAATACCGCGCCCCAGAGCCTCAATATATTGTTTAAGTTCATTCAGACGGCGCTGTATAGCATTTTTCATCCGCAAATCGCTGGTCAACAGACCGTTATATATCTCGTTTTTTACCGGCACCGCAAACTCGGCCGCACCGGTCGGCGTCGGCGCCCGCACATCGGCGGCATAATCAATCAGCATGGTGTCGGTTTCGTGCCCCACCGCCGAAATCAGCGGAATTACGGAATTATAAACCGCCCGCACCACAATCTCCTCATTAAACGGCCATAAATCTTCCAAACTGCCGCCACCGCGCGCCACAATCAGAACATCCGGACGATGCGGCGAATCGCTCGGAAGATTATTAAAGCCGTTGATTGCGCCGGCAATTTGCTCGGCCGCGCCCTCGCCCTGAACCAAAGTCGGCCACACGATAATCCGGCACGGAAAGCGGTCGCGGATACGATGTATAATATCTCTGATAACCGCACCGGTCGGGCTGGTAACAACCCCGATAGTCTGCGGCAAATACGGAATTTTCTTTTTATGCGCGATATCAAACAGACCTTCTTTTAAAAACTGTTGTTTTCTTTCTTCAAGCAACTTTAAAAGCGCTCCCTGTCCGGCAATTTCCAGCTTTTCGATAACCAACTGATACGACGAACGCCCGTTAAACGTGGTAATTCTGCCGGTTGCCACCACCTCAAGGCCGTCTTCTATCTTTACAGCCAAAGAATTAGCCACACCGCGCCAACAAACAGCCGACAACAGCGAATTTTCGTCTTTCAGCGACAAATACCAATGGCCGGAATCCGCACGTTTGGCACCGAAAATCTCGCCTTTTACGCGCACATTGGTAAACGAGGTTTCCATCAACTGCTTGATTGCAAAAGAAATCTCGCTGACCGTATATTCCGTTTTTTGTGCCAATATATCCAACATAATGAATATCATAAACCGCTTGGGCAAATAATCAACCGCAATATGAGCATAATCCCCATATTGTTTAAAAACAGTTTTATGATACATGTGTACAACAGATTGTTTTTAATGCAAAAAATATTTATTATAGCAAGTTAGACAGCAGTAGTAATATAAGAATGTTTTAAACAATGAACAACGCTTTACCTAGGGTATCGATTATTATACCGGTTTACAATGTTGCCGATTATTTGCGACAATGTCTGGACAGCATTGTTAATCAGACACTCAAAGAGATTGAAATCATCTGCATTAATGACGGTTCTACCGACAGTTCACCGCAGATTTTGGAAGAATATGCCCAAAAAGATGCCCGTATCAGAATTATATCGCGCGAAAACAAAGGTTTATCAACGGATATTATGCTCAGTAAGCTGCTGGAAATTGAAACCACGCAGCAAATTCTTGCCGATAAGATAAACTTATGCTCAAATAATCTGTTTTCTGTGAAAAATGAATTACCTTTGTTGGAAAACAAATTATCCGCTACGGAAAACAAGTTGCTTCTGGCAGAAAAAGTCAATTCCGACGAGTTGCAACAAATTGATAATCTTCATCGGCAGTTTTTACAACACGCGGAACAACTACAAAATATTTCTGGAAAGATTTGATTATTTACCTCAAAAAGAAAAACAATAAGCAAAACGAGAGCACCTTTCAGCGGCGCTCTCTTACTTTATAAATCATCAGGCATTCTAAAAACGATACAGCATACCGGCCGTAACTTCGGCAAAGTTATCCAAACGCTCGGCGCCAACATACGAATAACGACCGATAACGCGTGCTGACCAATGGTCGTTCATATCATATTGCATACCGCCGCCGACACGGTAGCCGACACGCATAAATCCTTCGTCCGGCAACCCCTTTTGCGTTACATCATACAAAGCCATACCACCGGTGGCAACCAAACCGAACGAACTGCACATTATCGGCATTTTGACATATAAATCCATGGCATAAGCGGCAAAACGCTGTTTTACGGAATTTCCGTCGTAAGCGTGCTTATTTTTGACTTGCCACGATTGCTGATACGAAAATTCGGTATATAAATTCTTATATATTTCCATACCGAAATCTGCCTTAGCCGAATTAAAATTGCGCTTCATACCGGCGGCCGTACCCCCCAATTTGGCGCGAGAATAAACATATTCAGCACCGACATAAGGCTTAACTTCCGACCAATTACGATGCATCATCGCATTGGCATCAGCCGCAAACAACAAAGCCACACCGGACATCAACAATATTTTTTTCATACTTTTTCTCCATTTATAAATGTTCAAAAATTTTATTATTAGCAAGGTGTATATAACCGTGAAAAAGCAAATTTAAATAGTGACAGCGCAAAATTTCGTGTTTATGATGACGGCAAGGAGAAAAATATGTTGCAATGTCCGTCGGCAGATTGCGCACGGTGTCCGCGTTTGGTTGAGTTTCGTGCGCAAAATAAAACAAAGTTTCCGCAATATCATAACGGTCCGGTCGAATCATTCGGCGGTCTGAATGCCGAAATTTTAGTGGTGGGGCTGGCTCCGGGGCTGAACGGCGCCAATCAGACCAATCGCCCGTTTACCAATGATTACGCCGGCGATATTCTGTATCCGGCGCTGAAAAAATACGGCTTTGCCCGCGGTAATTACGGCAAAGTTAAAAATGACGGCTTTGAATTGATAAATGTGCGAGTTTCCAATGCCGTGCGCTGTGTGCCGCCGCAAAATAAGGTTACCGCCGATGAAATTGCGGCTTGCCGGCCGTATTTGCAAGCGGAAATTGCCGCCATGCCGAATTTGAAGGTAATTCTTTCGCTCGGCTCGGTATCGCACGGTGCGGTTTTGCAGGCACTCGGCTATAAAAAATCGGCGTATAAATTTGCGCATGGCGCCAAACATCAGCTTGAGCGACATAATCCGGTATTGCTTGATTCGTATCATACCTCGCGCTACAACATCAATACCGGCGTTTTGACCGCCGCAATGTTTGATGAGATTATCGCGCGGTTGCAAAATCTGTTGTAATATTGCAAATGGTTTAAAAAGAAAAACAGCGTCTACTCTCCCGAGTAGGCGCTGTTTTTCTTCAGGAAATCCTGAGGAAAAACGGAACGGAAACAACTTGTTGTTTCTCATTGCGCACGGCCAACGGATGGCGCGTGGCAGGTGAGACCACGTCGTTTCGTCCCTCCACAGCAGCTCTCTCCGCCACAAGGGCTGAGCAAATGTAGAAGGTGTTTTCCTTGGGCTCAGGAAGCCCAGTTATCTTTCCGAACCTCTGAATGGCAATACCGTCCACAGGTTCAGAAGTTTCCATCGAAACTTCTGCAATAGCCCCGCTGGGCTTAAACACACGGCCGTCATTAAGGACGACGTCGTGCTTACAGCAATTAATAAACTTAACTGCCTCATTGTTGCTCTTGTTCTCCATATTCTTCATAATCGTTGACTGCGATTTGAAGCTTAACGGTAAGCATATTTTCTTTGTGATAACCCTCGGGTTTGCAACAGGGACAAAAAAGTCAACACCAATCTATCGAAAGATGCGGGGATTTAAATTGAGCAATATCCCTTTATTTCTGTATGTATCAACCGATCAACCGCTTAAAGTCAACACAAAATCCTACAAACCAAAACTTTTTACCCCTCCGACAATCACACTCATAAAGTATGAACTCATCGCTAAGCTTAGGGGGACAATCCTTGTTTTAATGGAATTAAATGTACAGCGTCAAGTTCAAAAAATATCTTTGTACGGCATAAAATAAAATCTTGTTGATTGTTCGTTCTGCCTCTTGCTATTAAAATTTGAATTGTTTATATTTGTGGCATTGAATGTTATAACAGGCAGAAATAAAGTGAAAAAAATTTCTAATATAAAAACGGCAATGATGTATGCCGGAGCAATGTATGAAGGCGCGCTGAAAACCTCACAAACAGAGGAATTGTACCGCAATGCTCAACAGCTTAAAGAACTGGCGGAAGATGAAAACAGCGGCCTTGATATCCTTAATAATCCGATGTTGAAACCGGAACAAAAAACCGAATTGCTCGATATAATCGCTAAAAAATGCGGATTTTGTTCGGCAATGCTGAATACGCTTAAATTGTTGGCGGAAAATGATGATTTCAAGGTTCTGTTACCGACGTTGGAACAATTTATTTTATTGTATCAGCAGAAAAATAATATTGCCGAGGTGGAAGTTACGACGGTTATGCCGCTCAACCAACAACAGGAAACTTTGCTTAAGTCAAAATTATCCGCTATTTTCAAGCGGGAAATCCTGTTACGATACATTATCAATCCGCAAATCATCGGCGGTTTGGTTTTGAAATACGGTACAAATTTTATTGATAATTCCGTAAAGCATAAATTAGATGCTTTGGAACAGCTTATGAAAGGGACAAAGTAGATGTCTGTACAAGCAGATGAAATATCATCAATCTTAAAAGAAAAAATCGCTGATTTCGACTTATCTTCCGATATGACCGAAGTCGGCCGCGTGCTTTCCGTCGGTGACGGTATTGCCCGCGTTTACGGCTTAGATAAAGTGCAACTCAATGAGATGGTGGAGTTTGCCAACGGCACCAAAGGTATGGCACTGAACTTGGAAGAAGACAGTGTCAGCGTGGTGTTATTCGGCTCCGATGACGAAATCAAGGAAGGCGATATTGTCAAGCGCACCAATCAAATTGTGAGTGTGCCGGTGGGGAAAGGTCTGCTCGGCCGCGTGGTTGATGCTTTGGGTAACCCGATTGACGGTATGGGCGAAATTAAGGCCGAAAAATACAGCACCGCCGAAATTAAGGCTCCGGGTATTATCCCGAGGAAAGGCGTGCACGAGCCGGTACAGACAGGTTTGAAAGTTATCGATTCGCTGATTCCTATCGGTCGCGGGCAACGCGAGCTTATCATCGGTGACCGTCAAACCGGTAAAACATCCATCATTATTGATACGATTATCAACCAGAAGCGTACCAATGATGCGGCGAAAAATGACAACGAAAAGCTGTTCTGCATTTATGTTGCCATCGGGCAAAAACGCTCATCAGTGGCACAAGTGGTGAAAACTTTGCGTGATTACGGCGCCATGGACTATACGATTGTGGTAGCGGCAACCGCTTCCGAGGCGGCACCGTTGCAATTTTTGGCTCCGTATGCCGGTACGGCTATGGGCGAATATTTCCGCGACAACGGAATGCACGCGGTAATCTTTTATGACGATTTATCCAAGCAAGCCGTGGCTTATCGTCAAATGTCGTTGTTGATTCGCCGTCCGCCGGGGCGTGAAGCTTATCCGGGCGACGTGTTCTATCTGCACTCTCGTTTGTTGGAGCGTGCGGCAAAGATGAATCCGAACTACGGCTCCGGTTCGCTGACCGCCATGCCGGTGATTGAAACGCAAGCCGGTGACGTTTCCGCCTATATTCCGACCAACGTGATTTCTATTACCGACGGTCAGATTTTCTTGGAAACCGCCCTGTTCTATCAAGGCATCAGACCTGCGGTGAATGTCGGTATTTCCGTATCCCGTGTGGGTTCGGCGGCGCAAATAAAAGCCATGAAACAGGTTTCCGGTTCTATGAAATTGGATTTGGCGCAATATCGTGAAATGGCGGCGTTTGCTCAATTCTCGTCCGATTTGGATAAGTCTACCCGCGCTCTGCTCGACAAAGGCTCCAAGCTGACCGAACTGCTGAAACAACCGGTACATCAGCCGATGGCGACCGAAGAAGAGGTAGTGTCGATTTTTGCCGGTGTTCGCGGTTATCTGACTAAAGTCAAGATTGAAAACGTCAAAGATTTTGAGAAATCGGCGCTGGATTATATGCACGAAACTCATCCGGAATACTTGGAAGAAATTGCCGATAAACACGTGATTTCACCGGAATTGGAACAAAAGTTGGCTGAATTTTATGCTGCTTTTGCGGATAGATATTTGAAAGCAACGGAAAAGGCAGCATAAATGGCCGGATTAAAAGAGTTACGTACCAGAATTGAAGCCATTAAGTCGACGCAGAAAATCACTTCGGCGATGAAGATGGTGGCGGCCTCACGTTTGCGCCGCGTGCAAATTCTGGTTGATAAAAATCAGGGTTATTCCGAAAATTTGCGACATTCGGCGTTGCGCGTAATGACCGAAATCGAAAATGAAGAAAAAACCAAGGGCATAAAATATATGCGTCCGATAATGTTGCGTGCGGCCATAAATCCGATGCGCTATCAGTTATGTGTTATGTCGTCGGACCGCGGTCTGTGCGGCGCATATAACAGCAATATCGCCAAAAAAGCCGCACAGCGCATTACGGAATTGCTGGAAAAAGGCAAAAAAGTCACTGTTGTCTGCATCGGCAAAAAAGCTTATGATACGTTGCGCCGTAATTTTGCCGACAAAGATGTGGAAATCAGACAAGCCGGCGACAAACTTAAGGCGCTGACTTATACCGAGCAGGCCAAGGCTTTGGAATTTAAAATTTTCAACAGTTTCAAAAACAGAGAATTTGATGTGTGCGAGTTTGTGTTTGCACGCTTTAATTCCGCCATCAGCCGCAATTTTGTGTGTGAGCAGGTTTGTCCGATGGATTTAAACACCAAGCATTTGAGCGAAGAAGAATTGCAGTTGGTTAATCGTGCCGGTAATGCGTTTTATGAATATCTGCCGGATAAACTGACCGTATTGAAAAACATTGTGCCGCTTTTGTTTGACGACAATATTTTCAAAATCATCGTCAACTCGGCTGCATCCGAGCACGGTGCACGTATGACTTCAATGGACAGTGCCACTCGCAACGCCAAAAATATGATAAGCGAATTGACCTTGAAATATAATAGTTTGAGACAATCGGCAATCACGACCGAGCTGATAGAAATTATCGCCGGTGCCGAAGCGATTTAAAATAGGAGAAAGTGATGACAAAAGAAAACAACAAACATACAAACGGCCACATTCATCAGGTATTGGGCGCGGTTGTTGATGTTAAATTCGATGATGAAAATGATTTGCCGAATATTTTGACGGCGCTCGAATGCAATAACAACGGCCGCAAGCTGGTGTTGGAAGTCGAACAACACTTGGGTGGCGGCGTGGTACGCTGTATTGCACTTGATTCAACCGACGGATTGGTGCGCGGTTCGGAAGTTATCAATACCGGTGAACCGATTAAAGTTCCGGTCGGACCTGAATTACTCGGTCGTATCGTTAATGTTTTGGGTGAACCGGTTGATGAACGCGGTCCGATTACATCGCAGAAATTCTCCCCTATTCACCGTGATGCTCCAACCTTTACCGACCAATCCACCAAAGAAGAAATTTTGGTTACCGGCATTAAGGTTATCGATTTGCTGGAACCATACAGCAAAGGTGGTAAAATCGGTCTGTTCGGCGGTGCCGGTGTGGGTAAAACCGTGTTGATTATGGAACTGATTAACAATATTGCCAAAGGGCACGGCGGCTATTCTGTATTTACCGGCGTGGGAGAACGTACCCGTGAAGGCAATGATTTGTATCACGAAATGATTGAATCCGGAGTTATTGATTTGGAAGGTGATAAGTCAAAAACCGTACTGGTTTACGGCCAGATGAACGAACCGCCGGGGGCGCGTGCCCGCGTGGCCTTGACCGGTCTGACCGAGGCTGAATATTTCCGCGATCAGGAACATCAGGATGTGTTGCTGTTTATTGATAACATTTTCCGCTTTACGCAAGCGGGTTCCGAAGTTTCAGCCCTGCTCGGCCGTATTCCGTCCGCCGTGGGTTATCAACCGACATTGGGTACGGATATGGGCGCAATGCAGGAGCGTATTACTTCAACCAAAGACGGTTCCATCACTTCTGTTCAGGCGGTATATGTTCCGGCCGATGACTTGACCGATCCGGCGCCGGCCACTACTTTTGCCCACTTGGATGCCACTACGGTACTATCGCGTAAAATTGCCGAACTCGGTATTTATCCGGCGGTTGACCCGCTTGATTCCACCAGTCGCGCTTTGAATCCGGAAATTGCCGGTCAGGAACACTACGAAACGGCACGTCGCGTGCAGGAAATTTTGCAAAAATATAATTCTCTGCAAGATATTATCGCCATTTTGGGTATGGATGAGTTGTCGGAAGAAGACCGTCAGGTGGTATCGCGCGCTCGCAAGATTCAACGTTTCTTGTCGCAACCGTTCCATGTGGCGGAAGTATTTACCGGAATCAAAGGTGTGTATGTTAACCTTGAAGATACGATTAAAGGCTTTAAAGGCATTTTGGACGGCTTATATGATGATTTACCGGAAGCGGCATTTTATATGGTCGGTACCATTGAAGAAGCTCTTGCTAAAGCCGAGAGTATGAAAGAGAAAGAGAAATAAAAATGGCCGAAAAGATAACGCTCAAAATATTTACTCCGGAAAAAGAATTTTTGACTCGCAAGGTATATCGCGTGGTATTGCCGTACGGTAATACCGGTTTGACGATTATCGAAGACCGTGCGCCGACTTCTCTGGTATTGCATGACGGTGCCATGCATATTTTGAACGAAGATGATTCGATTGCCGACACCTATTTTTTGGATGACGGCGTGGTTGATGTGGCCGAGAATGTATGCAAAATATCGGCTCGCCACATTATTCATAAATCCAAAGTAAACTTGGAGCGCGCACGCGAATTGCTGGATGATGAGCCGCAAAATGCGTCGTATTATGAGGCAATTATCAATTATCTCGAAAACTTCGGATAGATATATAATGTTCCAAACAAAAAATCCCGACCTTTTCAAAGTCGGGATTTTTCATAATTTTATTTTGAATTATTTGCGACGCAAGAACGATGGGATGTCCAAGTCCTCGCCGGATAAATCAAATGCATCATCCGTGCCTGTTTTCTGTTGTTCGGCAAATGGTTTGGAAGTATTTTCCGGTTCTTCGTGACTCTTGCGACGAGCACGCGAAATACCGATAACCCGCTCAATAAAATTCGGACGGCTTTCTTCTTCCTCAAACACAGGAGCTTCCGGTTCCGGTTCGGCCGGCGCTGCATCTTTAAACATACTTGTGTCGTTATTGGCAAACAGAATTGGTTCTTCTTCGTTTGCCGGCAAGTTTTCGATATTCAAGTGAGAAGAAAAGAAATCATCACTCGGAGCAACCGAATTTAATTCCATATCGGCTTTTTCATTTTCTTCAACTTTGTTATCGCCGTTCATAATGGCATTAAACAAAGACGAGGCTTGCGGCATTTCCGGCATTTCTTCCGATTTATCGAGCGAAGCAAAGTCGTTATCAAGCGCCATTTGTTCTGCGCTGTCTTGCGGAGTAAGTTCGATAACATCGGCATCATCATTTAAATCGGAAAAGCTGATGGTCGGATTTTCAATTTCATCTTGTGTAGTAAACGAAATCGAACCGGAATCGAGAGATATCGGCGCAAAATCAACCGCCGGTTCCTCAATTGTCGGCACGTAAGTATTGTCGTCGTAACTTTGGTCAATCAGCGACGGTTCTTCAACCACCGGTTTTTTCTCCACAATACGCGGCATGCCGTCATTAATACCGGTTACCACAATGGAAACGCGAATTTTGCCGGACAAATTATCATCATAGCTGGAACCGAAGATGATATTGGCATCGTCGCCGACTTCTTCTTTAATGATATTGGCGGCTTCGTCGAGTTCCGGCAAGGTAATATCCTGACTGCCGGTAATATTAATCAACACGCCTTTAGCACCCTGTAACGAGCAATCATCCAACAACGGGTTGGAAAGTGCCTGATGAGCAGCCTCGCGAGCGCGTCCCTTACCTTCGGCTTCGCCGGTACCCATAATAGCCTTGCCTTTGTCTTCCATAATATTCTTCACATCGGCAAAATCCAAATTAATCAGCCCCGGCATCATCATTAAATCGGTAATCGAACGAACGCCGGAATACAAAACGTTATCCGCCATTTTGAAAGCTTCGGACAATGTTGTGTTTTCATTGGCAATATTAAACAGATTTTGGTTCGGAATAACAATAATACTGTCAACTTCCTGAATAAAATTTTCCAGCGATTTATCGGCAATTTCCATACGTTTCTTACCCTCGAAACTAAACGGTTTGGTAACAACACCAACCGTAAGAATGCCCTTTTCTTTAGCAATATGCGCAACCACCGGAGCAGCACCGGAACCGGTACCGCCGCCCATACCGGCAGTGATGAATACCATATTTACCCCCTCAAGCGACTCGGCAATTTTATCTTTAGCTTCTTCGGCAGCCATTTTACCGATTTCCGGTCTGGCACCTGCACCCAGTCCTTGCGTAATTTCCAAGCCGAGCTGAATTTTTTTGCCGGCGGAAGAATGAGCCAGAGCCTGTGCATCGGTATTGGCAACAATAAAGTCGACTCCTTCAAGATTTTGCGCAATCATATTATTAACGGCATTTCCGCCGCCGCCTCCGACTCCGACAACCGCAATACGCGGCTTTAAGTAAGAAACTGTGGTATCGGCCACTCCTAAATTTATAGACATGTATTCATTCTCCCGTTGGTTTTATGCAAAATTACATTATTCACTGCTTTGAATTTAGCGCAAATAAATTAAGTTTTAGTTACTATTTTACGAATTTTGGCGTATCCAATTAAATATTTTGGTGAATCGATTACCCTCGCCGGAAACGGTACTGATAACCTTTTTCGGCTTGCGTTCGATATTATTGGTTTCAAACAGCAACATTCCGAGTGCCGTTGAAAAAACAGGATTGTTATTAAGCTGTTCCGGCACGCCTTGAATATTGCGCGGTCCGCCCAAACGCACCTGCTTATCCAAAATCATATTTGCCACTTCGCGGATTCCCACCAATTGACTGCAACCGCCGGTCAACACAACACGGTGATTCTGCCGGTTATGCAGACCGTGCGCATCGAGTTTGTGCGCCACCAGTTCAAACATTTCTTCAACTCGCGGGGCAATAATACGATTTAAATCGGCACGTTTCATCTGGCGAATCGAGCTATCATCCTCTTCACCCAAAGGATATACGTTAATGGTTTCACGCTCGTCGTGTCCGACATTAAACGCACAACCGCTTCTGATTTTCAGGTCTTCGGCGTGTTCAAAAGAAGTGGTTAAACCGCGGGTAATATCACGAGTAATATTGATACCGCCGACCGGAATGGTGGAAAACGCCACCGGAAAACCACCTTTAAAAGTAGCAATACTGGTAGTACCGCCGCCGATATCAATGATGGTGGCACCGTATTCACGTTCATCTTCCACCAAGCAAGCGATTCCCGATGCATAAGCCGTTAAAACTTTAGTATCAATTCCCAAACGCGCAGCCTCCACCACCGAGGCCAAATTGCGATACGGTAAACTCGGATACATACCAAGCAGAATATTGACTGCCAATTCCTCGCCGTAAATATTGCGCGGGTCTTTAATATCTTCGCCGCCGTCCACTTTATAATTAGTCAAAAGACAGTGAATCAATTCATTATTGCCGACATTGATTTTAGTCAACCCTTTTTCCATAACCTTATTAAGATCAGCCTCACCAATCGGCCGATTACGTTTCAGCGAGATTGAAGAATTGCGATTATACGAGGTGGTTTTATCGCCGGAAACATTCAGAATTACGCTGTTTATGCGTTCGTGTGCTCTTTGTTCGGCCGCCTCCACCGCGTTGCATACGGAAATTGTAGCTTGATTGATATCGGTAATCACACCGTTTTTAATACCGGAAGACGCATTGTAGCCGTATCCGGCTATTTTTATCTTTTTATCTTTACTGACATGCGCAATTATGCAACAAACTTTAGATGAGCCGATATCCAAAGCGGCAATGGTCGGATGATTCAATGTTTTTACCCTTATAAATTTATGTTTAAACAGCTTATTCGGCGTTGTCGTCGGAAGTATCCAAACGCACAATAACCTTATTTTTTAATCTTAAATCAACGAAAGTTAATTTACGTTTAAGAATACCGCGTGTTTTATCCAATTTTACCAATTTTTTCCACGCTTCTTCAAAATTCTCTTCCGGCATTTTTACCGTGATACCTTTTTCAATATCATCAAACACCAAATTCCAACGACGCTTTGATATAAAATTAGCCGCCTTAAGCCGTTGAAAAAGTTCCTTATCCTTTTCGACAACTTTCAACAAAGAATTGAAATGTTCCGGTGCTCCCTCGCCAACAATCAACAACAGATTTTTTTCCGGTACGAACTCGGTTTCGATGATATTTCCGTCCTCGTCAATCGGATAAAACTCATTTTTATATTGCCAAATCGATTTAACGTTTTTCTCCTGAATACCGATATGAATAACATTCGGAAAATAGCGACGTGTTACCACAGCGCGCTTTACCCACGGCAAAGTCTGAATCTGTTCGATTACGTCATCCAAATCAATTTCCAAAATATTGTCGCCGCGTTTCAATCCGATTACGCGTAACACATCTTCTTTTGAGGTTTTGTGACGTCCCTCGATGGTTATATCATTTAAGCCCCAACCGACGGCCGCTGTTTTATCATAAATTTCATCAAGCAACGAATCTATTTGTTTTCCGACCAGATTGTGGCGTATCGTAATCACTCCCAAGGTCAGCAGCCATATCACTCCGAGCAGCAAAAAATTACCGAGCAGTCGATACGGCCAGATAACGCTTTCATATACTTTATTATCCGTTGCAACCATTTTTTACTCCCGCCCTATAATTTTAACTTCGCGTTCCAAAGTTACACCGCTTTTTTGTTTGACGGCGGCAACAATAGAATCGCATAACTTTTCAATGTCGGAAGCACTGTCGCCCTCATTATGCAAAAAATTGCAATGTTGTGCTGACATTTTGGCACCGCCGCAAACCATAGTATCTCCGCCGGCTTCTTTAATCAGTTTCCACGCGGCAAAACCTTCCGGATTTTTAAAAGTCGAACCGGCGGTTTTAATGCCTTGCGGTTGATGTGTGCGCCGATATTCGGCATTTTGCTCAATTATTTTTGCCACCTCATTTTTATCTTGCGACGTAAATTGCAAACCGACTTCAAGAATAATATCATCATTCCCGAAATTGCTGTGACGATATGCAAAACCGCAATCGGCATTTTTAAGTGTTCGCACTTTGCCGTCAACAGAAATTACCCGCACTTGAGACACAACCCTTGACATATCAGAGCCGAAACAACCGGCATTACCGCGCACGGCTCCGCCCACGGTTCCCGGAATCGAACATAAAAATTCCAAACCGCCCAAGCCGTTTTCCGCAACAATTTTTTTAAGGTTGAAATTAATACAACCGGCCCCGCAATATAACATATCGTTTTCAATCCGGCATTGGGTAAAAGAAGTGTTTTTGAGCTTTATAACAACACCGCCTATTCCGCCGTCGCGCACCAACAAATTGGAACCTCCGCCCAATATAAATATCGGAATATTTTTATCTTTTTGTTGCAAAAAATCGCGCAAATCATCTTCATCGACCGGAAAAAACATCACATCGGCCGGACCGCCGACATTGAGCCAAGTATATCCTTTAAGCGGCTCGGAAAATTTATATTCCCCGCGAACTTTCGGTAAGTTATCTGTCTCAAGCGCGCCGTTCATCAATATAAATCCTTATCTTCCGAAGCTGTGTTCTGCCGCGTTATGGCCAAAAGCATCCCGATTTCGATGGCACTTGCCAACAGCGAAGAACCGCCGTACGAAATAAACGGCAATGTCATACCTTTGGTCGGAATTATATGCAGTGATGATGCCATATTAACAAATGCCTGCAAACCGATAGAAGCGGCCAAACCAACTTCGGCATACATCACAAACAAATTGGTTTCTTTCAAGGCACAACGCAAGGTACGAATCACTATAACCGCAAACAAGGCAATAATAATCAGGCAGAGCCACACGCCGTATTCTTCTCCGGCCACAGCAAAAACAAAGTCAGTGTGCGCATCCGGAATGTTCAGTTTTACGGTTCCTTCGCCCGGACCTTTGCCGATTAAGTTGCCGTTTTGAAAGGCTTGCATTGCCTTATTGATTTGATAGCTGGTTTCGTCACTGCCGTATAAAAATTGGTCAACACGCGCGTGGAAGTGCGGAAACAGGAAATAAAGTCCGAACAAACCAGCAACACCGCCCAACGCCAAAAACACAACGATAAACAGCGGTAAACCTGCTAAAAACAGTTGTAATCCGAACACCGCAGTCATCAACAAAGTCATACCCACATCCGGTTGCAACAGCAATAATCCGGCCACGGCTCCGAACAACAAAATGGAAATCCACATCCCCGGAAAATAGTCATATTTTTTGCCACAATCCAACAGCCACGCCGTAACAATAATCAATATCGGTTTCATAAATTCCGAAGCCTGCATGGAAAACCCGAACAGACTAATCCAGCGTTTGGCGCCTTTGGTTTCGAATCCAAAAAACAGAGTCAGTACCAACAGCGCACCGACCACGATAATTCCCGCCAGCGATATTTGGCGAATGGTGCGAAGTCTGAACATAGACAGAATAAAAATTACCACAACCGATGCCATCACATAACACACCTGTTTGCGCACAAACCAAAAATCATCGACATGAATGGTACGGGCCACCGCCGGACTTGCCGTCACATCAAGGATAATTCCGATAGTCAGCAAAGCCAAAGATACAAACAAAATAACCTTATCGACGGTCCATAACCATTTGGAAAGAGCACTGTGACTTCTGCGAGAAAAACTGACCATATCCTATCCCCTATATCAAGGCACAAGCACCAATAAGTGCAAGAATAAGCGCCGCAGTCCAAAAACTGAACACCACCTTCTTCTCACTCCATCCGAGTTGCTCAAAATGGTGGTGTATCGGTGCCATTCTGAAAAAACGTTTTCCGGTCTTTTTAAAGTATGCCACCTGTATCATCACCGACACGGTTTCCATAACAAACACACCACCGACAAGTGCCAGCAAGATCTCGCTTTTGGTCATAATGGCAATTGCACCCAAAACGGCACCTAAAGCCAACGAACCGGTATCCCCCATAAACACACGAGCTTTCGGCTTATTAAAGTATAAGAACCCCAAACAGGCTCCGATTAAAGCCGCACATACCACCGCCACCTCGGCACAACGAGGAATATACAACAAATGAAAATCGGTAGCATTCGGCTGTCCGCTCAAATATGCCACTGCCATAAAGAAAGTAAAAGCCACAATCAGCAAACCGGAGGCCAGACCGTCCAAACCGTCACTTAAATTAACCCCGTTGGAAGCTCCTGACATCACAATAACCGCAAACGGAATATAGAGCCACGAAAGCCCGATAAAAAAGCCGCAAGCCGGAAAATGTAACACCGTATTTATGCTTTGCGGAGTCGCCGCCACAATAATGCTTGCCGCCACAGCCGCCGTCAAAAATTGAAAAAACAGTTTCATACCGGCAGTCATAGCATTGGAACTTTGGCGTTTAACTTTCCAATAATCATCCACAAAACCGGTGGCGCCGTAAACCAGCAACACCAACAAACTAACCCATACGAAATGGTATGAAATATTGGCAAACAGCAAAATTGAAAATATCGCCGTACCCAAAATCAACAACCCACCCATAGTAGGTGTGCCTTTTTTTGTTTTAAGATGGCTTTGCGGACCATCTTCGCGAATCGGTTGTCCTTTCTTTTGCGTAGCGTGCAAAAAGTCAATCAGCGGCGCGCCGCAAACCAAGCTCAAAACTAAAGCCGTCATAAACGCAAAAACCATTCGGGCCTCAACCGAAAACCCCAAATCCATCAATGCAAACATATCAGTAGTCTCCTTAAATATTTTGCTTAAGTTTAAACCCAATATCTAAAATAAGTCTTAAAAAAGTAATATTTTTGGTTTAAATTTACGGGAATTTTACTATTATGTTTTCATAATGCGTTTTAACAAAGGAAACGAGTATGAAAAAAATATATCTGATTGCTTTAATTGCCGGAATTCTGCCGTTTGGCACCGCCGGCGCGCAAGAAACCGATATCTTTGGTGATTCAGCTGAAGACATATTGGGTGAAGACATCCAAAATATTCCGCAATCAAATGCTGCCAAAAGCACATTATCCGACTTTTTGGCACGCAAAATACCGGCAGCGGCAGCCCGCAATATCAATAAGGCGGAAAAAGTTTATTGTTATACGGTAGAATACAAACCACAGGGGTATGACGGATATACCATAGATGATTTGGCGGTCAAAGGCTCTTGCGGTGAACTTTCGAGCATCGGGCAAAAACTTATCAAAGACAACTTGTTTCAAAGCAGTATAATCTATTCCAACAGCGTTTCTAACTGCGAAATTGCGCCGAAAGTAATGTTGCGCTATATTTACGGATTGGACCATACCGACGTTTTACTCTCGTATCCGTGCCCATCGCTGACGTTTTTCCACGGTAGTGATACGGTCATTTTGAATGCAACTCCGGGGGGCTCGATTATTGAACAAATTGTCGGAGCATATTCAAAATTAGAAGAAAAATTTTATTCTCCGGCTTTACTCGGACAAATGGTAGCTAACGGGCAACCGCAAACACAAGCGCAAAAAGAAATGATTCGTCTCAATGCTCCGACAAGCGCACCACTCAAAAAATGGGGTAATGATGCACCGGAAAAGCAGCAACCACAACCGGCTCAACCGCAAAAATCAGGTTGGAATAAGCTGAAATGAGGTTGTTTTAGCAAGTAAAGTTTACTTTTTGTATTTTGCATGGGTTTTGAGAATATTGCATAACAAAATAATGCAAAAAAACAAAAAAAGTGCTTGCAAAACATAAAAAAACTATATACAAGAGAGCATAATTGTTCGGTTGCGTTATTTTGCTTGCTTTTTAAATAAAAGTATGTTAAGTAATGCGCCGAATGTTTGTGTAATTAATTAACTAAAAGAGAAATACAATGGCTACACCTAAGAAAAAAGTATCAAAATCCCGTCGCGATATGCGTCGTTCTCATGATGCGCTCACTCCGAACGCTTATCAGGAATGCCCGAACTGCGGCGAATTGAAAAGACCACATCATGTTTGCCCGAAATGCGGACAATATGACAGCAAAGAAGTTGTTGCGCAAAAAGTTGCAAAATAACTTTTAAAAATTAATTTTTTATATGGAGCAGGTTTTGTCTGAAAATAATCTGGTCATATCGGTCGATGCAATGGGGGGAGATAATTCCCCTCGCATCGTAGTTGAAGGGATTAATCTTGCACACAAGAACAATCCGGATATTAAGTTTTTGTTGTTCGGCGATGAAGAAAAAATCAACGCCGATTTGAAGCGTTTTCCTCAGATGAACAGCTATTGCAAAGTGATTCACACTGCGGAATTTGTGCACAACGAAGATAAGCCGTCGCAGGTTATTCGCAACAAAAACACCAGTATGTATATGGCGATTGATGCCGTACGCAAAGGCGAAGCCGCGGCCGTTATGTCCGCCGGAAACACCGGTGCCTTAATGGCTATCTCCAAAATGATTTTGAAAACCATTCAACGTATTCATCGTCCGGCTATTTGTACCAATATTCCACATAAAGACGGAATGTGCGTTATGCTTGATTTGGGCGCAAACACCGAATGCAGTGCCGTCAATTTGGCAGAATTTGCCATCATCGGCAACATCTTAGCCAAGCACACACTGGAAATCGAGCGCCCGCGTATTGCTTTGCTTAATATCGGCGCCGAAGAGATGAAGGGCCGTGAAGAAATTCATCAGGCTGCAAAGATGATTAAGAGTACGCACCTTGATTTGAACTTTATCGGTTATATCGAGCCGCACCAAATCGGCGAAGGTTATGCCGATGTGGTTGTTTCCGACGGTTTTACCGGCAATATTGCCTTAAAAACCATGGAAGGCACGGCTAAACTGATTTCCGGTATGTTGAAATCAACCATCAAAAAATCGATTTGGGCCAAAATCGGTCTGCCGTTTTTGTTGCCGGCCGTTATGGCTTTGAAAAAACAAATGGATCCGCGTAAATATAACGGTGCCATGTTTGTCGGGCTCAACGGTTTATCGGTAAAAAGCCACGGCGGTACCGATGCACTCGGTTTTTCGTACGCGATTGACAATGCCTCAAAATTGGTGCGCCAGAACTTTGTTCAGACCATACGCGACGAAGTTGAACACGTTGATTTGGACGAGTTATCGCAGGATATTTTATACGATGTTTATTAGAAGCGAATTTATCGGCTTCGGGCACTATCTGCCGAAAAAAATCTTAACCAACGGCGATTTGTCGCAAATGGTGGAAACCAACGATGAATGGATTCGGACTCGCACCGGTATTTGTTGTCGGCGTATTGCCGAAGACGAAACTACGGCGGAAATGGCGGCAAAAGCGGTTAACAATGCCCTTAAACAGGCAAAAATTACTCCCGATGAAATTGATTTAATCATTTTGGCTTCGGTGACTCCGGATAACACCACTCCGTCAAGCGCCATCAAAGTCGGCAAGATTATCGGTGTTAAAGCCGGCACTCCGGCTTTTGATATTTCCGCAGCCTGCTCGGGGTTTGTGTATGCGCTGACTTTAGCCGACAGTATGATTCGTTTGGGACAAATAAAAACCGCCGTAATCATCGGCGCAGAGCGGCTTTCCAAGATTGTGGACTGGACCGACCGCAACACCTGTGTTTTGTTTGGCGATGGCGCCGGCGCGGCTGTGTTGCGCGCTGTTGAAGGCAGCGGAAACAGTAGTGATACCGGTGTGCTCAGCACTTGCATTTATGCCGACGGCAGCCAATATGACAATCTATACACCACCGGCGGTGTTTCTACCACTCAAAATGCCGGTTTTGTGCAAATGAACGGCAAAGAGGTTTTCAAACACGCCGTTGTCAGCCTTTCCGAGGCGGCCGAAACCGCAATTAAAAAGGCACAGGTCAATAAAGAAGATGTTGATTGGTTGGTACCGCATCAAGCCAATATCCGTATTATTGACGGCGTGGGTGAACATTTGGGAATGCCTAAAGAAAAAGTTATCGTGGCGGTAGATCACCACGGCAATACCTCGGCCGCTTCAATTCCACTCGCCTTATCCGAAAACATCGAATCCGGTAAAATTCGTAAAGGTGATTTAGTTGTTTTGACGGCCATGGGTGCCGGATTCACTTGGGGCGGTGCGGTTGTTCGCCTTTAATTACAACACATAAAAAATTCTATGATATTTCAGCGGCTGCCTTTTCGGCGGCCGTTAATTTTATTCTCCGATTTATCCGTTGACAAGCGGCGCTTAAAGTGATATGCCTTTAAACATAGTTTAATTATTAAAATATTATTGCCTATGAATTATATCGGAATTGTAGGAGCTTTAAGCTCTTTGGGACAAGGTGTAATTGCCGTGTTGAAAAATCAACCGGAACAGTTTAAGGTTGTATTTAAAGTCGATGACCGTTACACAACCCAGAATTTAGTCAAAGGAGAGTTTCAGAATCTCGAACAAGTGCTCAGTCATGGTATTAATCCTTCTTTGGTATTGGACTTCGGCGTTCCCGAAAAGATATTTGAACGAGCCAAATTCTATCGTGATTATGAAATTCCGGCAATCATGCAAACGATTTTCGGAGATGAGAGATGCCATATATTGGCAAATTCTCGTGGTTTATCGCAAAATGTTCATACGCCGCTGATATTGGTGCCGGAGTTCTCCGTCATCAAAGTTTCAATGGTCAACAATTTGAAGGTGATTGCCGAATATCTGGCTAACGACGTGAAAAATATTCATATTGACGTACTTTATAATACCGAACGCTACAACAACTTCAACCAATGGCTGTACTGGGCTTATCAGCTCAATGAGGTACTCGGCGAGTATACCAAAACGTATCGTCAGGACGGTTGTACGCTGACTTGCGGTTTTGTGCATTACGGTTTTATGAAGATTACTTCAATGAATAAAAACGAGGAGAACATCCACATACAGATTACGACCGAAGAAAGAGAAATACCCTTCCGTTGTGAGATGCGTTATGATTTGCTCGATTCGCGTATTAAGGGGGCCATAAAGGTGCTGAACTGGTATATTGACAACTGCAAGGCCAAGACATTATGCGGGATAAATGCCAATATATATAAAGATATATTGGCAGCACTCGTCTGATATAAAAAAACACCGATTTGAAAATCGGTGTTTTTTTAATCCAATAATTGCGGCTCTTGCTCCAAAATCATTCTCCAGCACTCGCAGATAAAATTCTCAAGCAGCGGAGACAGAATCTGATACTTTGACAGAGTGCCGGTTTTACCGTCCACATTTGGGATATAGCGACGCCTGATTTCCCGACGACAGGCCTGAGGCACTTCAATATTCAAAGTGTGTTCCTCTCCCTTTTCGCCGCACCTTTCGTCAAAGACGGTATATTTCATACCATCTTCATCAATAACCAGAGATACTCTCATATAATCAGAGACTCTCTCATCAATAGTCTTAATAACAATTCTCATAACAATACAAATTTGTCCATGATTGTAGCATATAACATATAAATGTCAACCATTTTAAATTGCATATAAAGAGTGTTGAACCGTCAGCGCTTTTTTATTGACTTGACGAAAAAATATAATATACTGAGGATACAATGTGAGGTAATAAAATGTTGCGATTTTCCGATTTAAAATACAGCAAGCAACAGTTGGAAGAAGATGCCGTACACTATTTAAAAACACAGGTGTATGAGCCTTCGTACATTGATGATGTCAAAGATTTTATTGCCGCTGATTTAAGCGATTTCAAAGCATATTTTGACGATGAAGAATACGTTTTTCAGAGTGTGTATTATGATGAATACGTCGACGGCTATACCGAGCGCGGAGATAATCTGGTGGTGCAACTCGATTATAAGCGCCTGACACATGATTTGGAAGCGGAATTTGCAGCGTGGGGTATGGACGACGAAGATGTCGAACAATATGTATCGTTTTTAGATTCGGAATTTCGCAAAAACGCCTTTTGTTCGCATATGGAACCGTATTTTTTGGGCTATGACGGCGTGGTTACCACAGTTATGACCGGTTATTCCCGCGACCCGATATTTTCGATTTATGCGATGGTGCGTGAGTGGGATATGGCATTGCATTTCAAAAAAATGTATCCGACACATATGCGCAAGTTCGGTTTCCGCTACCAAACAATTCGGCAAAATTTTAAGGGCGAGGAGCGGCTCAAATATTTGCTTGATTTTCGCGATCGCTACAAAATCACTTTGCGCAGTATCGGTATGTTACGTTCGGTTCATTCCAGTGTGTTTGCTTATATATATCTGTATCTGAAAGCATTTTTGTTTGGCGAAACCGAAGCCATTGAGGATTTTATTTTAGATACGTCTTCATCGCAATTATTTTTATTGTTGCAAGGTGAAGATATCCAAATCGCCGATTTTCCGATTGTCAGACATGCCTTGAAAGAATTAAAAAGCGGCCGCACTAAAGAATTGTTGTATTCCACCGGTGCTATCAACTGGGATGCGCTTTATGAGTTTGTTGACGAGATGATACAAGATGCCGGCGGTATGGAGAATCTGCGCGCTCTCGGATTTGACGGTATTCAAGCCAAGACCATCCGCGCCTTTTGGAACAAGAGTGCCAATATGCAGAAAATGCTGAAAATTTTACGCCAAATGGCTATGGACAGAAGCGACCCTATTATCAACCGGCTGATTGAGATGTGCGAATATCGTTTGGGGCGACCGGATGATAAAAGCAAGAAAAAGATGGAGCGCTTTATTGAACAAACCAGACGGATTATGGCCGCTCGCGCCTATGATTTAACTCAGCCGCGCACTATGGATCAAATGTTGATTTCGGCATTTCCGTCGGTGTTTTTGGTGTATTTCCAATGGCACCACAATTTTCGCAAGGTTTATCCGAAAGAGCCGCCGCAAAAGGTTTATTATGAAAATAACCTGAAGAAAAAACGACAGGCCGAGGATGTTTTAAAAAATAAAATTACCTACGAAGAAGAAACAAACAGGGTTAAAAAATATCAGCAAGAAGAACAAAACAAAAAAAGAGAGAACAACTCGCTCAATCTTTTTGTGATTCAGGAAAATAGCAATAAGAAAGAGAACTCCAAAGATTCGATTTTAAATAATCGCGACAATACTTTAGGGAAGTTTGTTGAAGATCGTAAAAACCAAAGAGATGCGGATTCCGCCGCTACCTCTTTATCGCTGATTGAACAATCCAAAAAGCAAAATTCTTTGTAATACGCTATTAGATTTTATAAAAACAAATGTCTTCCCTCGCAGTGTGAGAGAATAACCTGTCATCCCTCGAAGTGCGCTATGCGTCACTTCGTCAAGGGATCTTATCTTTGCGTAGCGCTATATTTATATGCTTTGGAAGTGGCACTTACGTGCCAAAAGTCGAGATACCTTGACGCACGAATGCACCGCATCGTGCGAGGTATGACAATAATAAGGACACGCCGTGCCGCGCGATGTATTGAGATTACCACGTCGCGCCGTTGGTGCTCCTCGTAATGACGAGTTTTATTCTGTACCACCTCGTAATGACGCGTTTTAAAGATTGGTTTGAATATATTTAAGGCCGATAAATTACAAAATTTTCAATATATTTTGCAGGGCATTAATCGAGTTTTTAGGAGCGTTATCCCAGAAAGTATTGCTCGGCGTGATTTTTCGCCCCCGGAACATCGCTGATTTGCCGCAGCACTAACAGCGGAACATCATATAAATAGCACGTTTGGGCAATAGACGCACTTTCCATATCTACCGCCAAAGCTGCCGGAAAATTCGCCTTAATCTCCTGCAATTTTTCAGCCTTTTCCACAAAAAAGTCGCCGCTGCACAACAACCCCTGCTTATATTGCTTAAGGTGCGACACCAGAACAGAATCGGAGTGATACATCTCCGGCAGGCCCTGCACCTGTCCGTATTTATGAGGATTGCCGCACCATACGTCGTGATAAACAATATCTTTGCCCACCACAAAATCGCCGATTTTGAGTGAGGAATCAAGCCCGCCGGCAATACCGATGTTCAGCACTGTATCCACCTTAAAAACATTGATGAGGTCAGCCGTGCATAAGGCCGAATTTACCTTTCCCATTCCGGAAACAACCGCCGTGATGATCTTATTATCGGCCACGCCGGTATAAAAAGTGCATTTATGTATGGTTTTTTGTTGCAAATCTTGTAATACGGAAGCAAAAAACTGCATTTCCTTATCCATAGCAAACATTAATCCGATGTGTTTCATATTCCCTCTCCTTTTGTTGTGCTTCATCATATCATAATCAGCGCAAATCACAATATTAAACCTTGACAGTGTTGATAAATGTTTTTATAAAGGTGCTGTTACGGTATGCGCCGTAAATGTGGATTTAACCGAATTGTCCAGCATTAAATGGACTAAACAGGAGAATATATATGATTAAAACAGCAGAATATGTGTCCTTGGGGCACCCGGATAAAATTGCCGATTACATTACCAGTTATATTTTGGACCGCTTTATTGAACAAGACGCGGCAACGCGCTATGCGGTTGAAGTGATGGTGAAGGATAACACCGTCGTTTTGGGCGGCGAAGTTTGTTCCAAAGTGCAAAATGCCCCATTTGAACAATACGTAAAAGAAGCTCTCCGTGAAATCGGCTATGATGAGCACTATGCCAAAATTTGGGGAGATAAGGCGATTGATGTGCGCAAAATCAAGGTTATCAACTTAATCGGTTGTCAATCGTGCGAAATTGCTAAAGGCGTTGATAATGACGGCTGGGGCGACCAAGGTGTATTTGTCGGCTATGCCTGCAAGGGCGAAGATTATATCAATCGCGAACTGTATTTGGCGCGCAAGCTTAGTCGGGAGCTGTATCAAAAGGCACGACAAAGCGATAACCTCGGTTTGGATATCAAAACGCAAATTACCCTCGACGAAAACGGTAAGATTTTGACCGCCATTGCGGCAATACCGATGTTGCAACCGAGTGATTTGCGCGAATTTGTTTGTGATGTTTTGGGTGAAAAACCGGCGCAAATCATTATTAACGGTGCCGGCAATTATACTTCTCATTCCAGTATTGCCGATTGCGGTATTACCGGACGTAAACTGGCCGTGGATTTTTATTCTGCCGCATGTGCAATCGGCGGCGGCTCTCCGTGGAGCAAAGATGCTACCAAAGCCGATTTAACACTTAATTTATACGCGCGCCGTTTGGCTGTTGCCAACTTACGGAATAATGACGAAGTTTGGGTTTATTTATCATCTTGCATCGGCAAATCGGAGTTACCGAGTGCGGTTTTAAAGTGCCGCAAGGGCAATACTTTTACGGAAAGTATTTTGCAACCGGAAAGCCGACCGTCGGTACTGATTAAACAACTCGGGCTCGATAAGCCGGTTTATGCCAAGCTCTGTCGCGACGGTTTGATATAAGGCAAATAAAACCTATTCATCAAGAATTTTCGGACGCGTCAAATTGACGCGTTTGATTAATTCTTGCGTAACGTCTTCCACATTCTCGGTTTCGGAAGAAATTATCCGCTTATCAAAAATAATCGAAGCCCCCTTCTCCTTGGCAATTTCCGAAATTGTTTTATTTATTTCTTCGGTCAGGTTTTCAAGCGTGCGATTATATTCCTGCAACATGGTATCGCGTTTGAGTTTCAACGATTTCAGATACACGTCGGAAAAGTTGTCTTTATCCTTGCTTTCTTTAAGCGAGGCGATTTTTTGTTGAGCGTTGGAAACCTCATCGTTCAAAATATTGATTTTTGCCTCAAATTCACGATTAAGATTATCCAACTTCACACTACGCAAAGTTTCTTCCAAATCATATACATAAACTTTTTTGAGTTGCGCCGCAGTTTGCCTTAATTCATTATGTAAGGCGGATTGTTCCTGTTGCAATCGCACAATTTCAAATTGCTGATAAACAACGGCACCCAATAAAATGATGCCTAATATTCCCCAAATATTCGTTTTCTTTTCCGTCCGTTTAACCATTGTAATTCCCTGTCACAAAAATTCGGCTTACGATAAACAGATACCATAAGCCAAATTATTTTTCAAGTTAAAACGAATAGGTAAAGCCCATACGGTAGATATAGTCATCGGTATCGCCCCAAGCTACACCGGCGTTGACCATCAGATTATTGGAAATCCAATGATATGCACCGACCGCAACCGCCGTATGATCGGCATAAGCACCGGTACCTACCGTCAGCTGCGTATTGCCGTCAGCTCTTGCATTCGGTGCCATTGCCGACATTGCAGCCATTGAGGACATACCGACTCTAAACTCACGACGTAAGCGTTGATACTTAATACCCAAATCATTAACTTGATTATCCAACACATACATATTCTTATCCAAAGCCTTAATAGCGTCGGTAACATTGGTGGCATCGGAAGCATAAATTGTTTGCTTCAAACTTGAAATATCGCCGATAGCCGTGTTGACCGCGGCAATATTCTTGTTAACCGTATTGTTAACCGATACGCCGTTCATAGCTCTACCTAAATCGGCACTCGTTCCGATGGATGAAGCAACACTGGTTAAGGCTGAGGCTGTGCTCATACCCGAAATATCGGAATATCCGCCAAACGACGTGTTGTTCATCTTGGATCTGTCGCCGATTGCGGCATCAACTGCTGTGAAGTGACTTTCAACCGTATTATCGCCAAGGTTACCGTTATATTTACCGGCTTCGCGCAACTTATCGGCCAAACCGTGAACCGTACCGAGTGTGGCGTCAATATTGTTCAACACATCAACCACATTTTCCGGAACCTTATAGCCAGGATCTCCCGGTTTGCCGTTGGTAATGTTGGTACTGTCGTTCAGATTCTTCAAATTACCGATAGTATCGTTGAGTGCTGCAATATTTTTGTTAATGCTGTTTTTAGCCGCTACACCGTTAAATTCGTCACCCAAGTCTTCTTTGGTACCGACATTGGTAATAATTTGATTAAGAGCATCGGTTACTTTTTCAACCGTGATATTGCCGTATTTAACCGCATCTTCGCCGGTGGCAACTTCCAAATCTGCCGACCATTTATCGGTGGTGTCATCAAAAGTACCGCCCAAGGCTTCGCTGGCATTATACAAATGATTATCCAGATTTTCGAGGTTATCGGCCATGGTAGTAACAATTTTACCGTCGGCATCTTTGGAGGCCTTGATGTAGTGACCGTCCGTGTCAACAGCACCCATGGCATCATCGAGAATCATCACGTTTTCGCCGACCGTGTGAGCCAAACCGTCCACAAAATTACCTTGCGTTCTGATAAGCCCGCCGTTAACTTCCTGAACTTTAACATCACGTTGCAGTTCTTTAATAGCCTCCGATTGACCGCCGGATTCTTCTTCCAATGCCGTTACACGAACATCCAAGGCAAAGTCGGCAATCTGACGCTCCAGCGCTTCATTGTATATACGATTGCTCAAAGAAGCATCTTCGGCCTGACGTTCCGCCGCCTCGGTATTGATACGGTTGCTCAAAGAAGCGTCTTCAGCCATACGTTCCGCCGCCTCGGTATTGATACGGTTGCTCAAAGAAGCATCTTCAGCTTGGCGTTCCGCCGCCTCGGTATTGATACGATTGCTCAAAGAAGCATCTTCGGCTTGACGTTCTGCCGTCTCGGTATTGATACGGTTGCTCAAAGAAGCGTCTTCAGCCATACGTTCCGCCGCCTCGGTATTGATACGGTTGCTCAAAGAAGCATCTTCGGCCTGACGTTCTGCCGTCTCGGTATTGATACGGTTGCTCAAAGAAGCATCTTCGGCTTGACGTTCTGCCGTCTCGGTATCAATTCTGCTATCCAATGCCGCATCGGCCGCAGCGCGAGTAGCCGCCTCTTGCTCGACTGCCGCACCGGTTTCCGCTATACGTTGACTCAATGCCGCATCTTCAGCTTGGCGTTGTGCCGCCTCGGTATTGATACGGTTGCTCAAAGAAGCATCTTCAGCCATACGTTCCGCAGCCTCGGTATTGATACGGTTGCTCAAAGAAGCATCTTCGGCCTGACGTTCTGCCGTCTCGGTATCAATTCTTTCATTTATATCGTCAGTCATATCTTTAACGGCATACGCTGTTACCAACTGCGATTTCAAATCGCTCTCACTCGCCGTCGTGTCGATTACATTAACGATATCTTTGGCGATAATCTGACTACTGCCGAAGCGCAAACCGTTATCTCTGCTGAATGTTGCTATATCGTTGACCTGCATTGTACCGTTTAAAACCGACGCACCGTCAACGTATATACCACCGGCTGCAGTAAGCTGTTTTGTAAATGTTTTTATGCCGGTAATGGTTTCAATGCCGCTCTTATGAACTACATCGGCACCTTCACCGTAAATAGCGTCATATACTGCCTTAGAGGTGGCAACCGTAGTGTTGTCGGAATTTGCATCAACCGTCGTGGCAAAACCTTTAATCGTGGTATCGGCATTGTCAAATTTAACACCGTTGGTACCGCTCAAAGTCGTCAAACCGCTCACACCCAACGTACCGCCGATGGTGGTGTTGCCGCCAAAGGTTGCGCTGCCGTCGTTGCCGTTCAATACAATATTGGCAGTGGCGGCATCTTTTTTGCCCATCGTCAGCGTCTTGCCGTCAATATCCGTTTCGTACGTTTTGGCGCTTTCGCCCTCGCCTTCCGTCTTTTCAAACTTCTGGACTATTTTGAACGTCTTGGTGCCGATGATATTTTCTTCACCGCTCTTGTGTACCACGTCGCTACCGCTACCGCTGATAGCATTACTTAAAGCTTTCAGATTTTCATTTATCGTCTGGTCGGCGCTGATATCCGTTTGTTCACCTGTTGTCAGTTGTGCCGCCGTACCTATGGTCGAACTCAAGTCGGTCAACGCACCCGATACGGTCGTCGCCGTAAAGCCGTCAGCCTCATAGCGCAATGCACCGTTCTTGCCGATTGTACTGCTCCAAGCACCGCTCGAAGTGTTAAACGTACCACCCAGGGCTCCGTCAATACGATCAGCCAGCATTGCTATCACGTTGCCCACGCTGTTCTCTGTGCTTATTGTCTGAGCGCCCAATATCTTCGTCGTGGCAGCGGTCGAGCCCAACTGCGTCTGAATGTTGCCGCTGATATTATCCAACGCGTTCAACTCGGTTGTCGATACTACATTCGATGCTACTATCTTCTTGTTCGCATCCGATACCAATGCCATTTCTGCAGTATCTACCACCAGATTATCCGATATTTCTTTATCTACATACGCTTCCGTTGACGCTTCCGTTGCCAATACACCGTTGTTCGTCGCTCCCGTCACTTCCGCAGATATGCCGCTGACGCTTCTGCCTCCCAAACTTAAACTATTGGCTAACGTTATGCTGTCTGCCGTCAAATTCGGTACCGTCGTAAATTTGTACTTCTTGTAGGCAAAACCGCTTTCCGGATCCGTCGCGCTTTCTTGCGTTACCGTGATATTACCGTCGCCATATACTATTTGATTCAGCAATTGGTCGGTCACAACCGCTTGCGTGTTATTTACCGTCACGATTCTTTGTGTGTTCAGGTTCGTATGCAAACTTTGGGTACCCAAATCAACAACATTATATTTCGAGACCATACCGATT
>CADBEI010000022.1 GCA_902793695.1 uncultured Pseudomonadota bacterium
ACATTTTTTTGAAAAAATATATTGACAAAAGATTTTGATTATGTTAACTATATAGACAGAAAATTATATTACTTACAAAAAAATTTTTACAATTATGAAGAATCAAGTCAAGTTAGTTTGGTGTGCCGGTATTCAGGTGCCAGAGAGTAAGGTAGAAGGTCGTCTTAAGGCACTCCAGCAGGCGCAGGAGCGTAAGGCATTGCACAACGCCATCGAGGCCAAGCGCATGCAGGAGGAAACTGAGCAGTTACTCAAGCAAGGTTATACCATGCCGGAGATTGCCTGCCTCCGCCACGCCAATCGCATCTCTCGTCTTGAGAATGCGGGCTACGGGACAAGCACACGCTGTCGCATCGGCAGTCCGAAGTGCTAACACCACACAAAGTCAACATCAAGCCCAGAAAGCTTAATGTTGACTTTTTTTTTATTTTAAATCTTGACAATTGTGATTGACGGTGTTAAACCGCACTCGCTTTATTTATTAAAATACATATAATTATGGCACACAAATCAAAAAGTTTTGAGAAAGTTGCAAAAAAGCAACGCGGAGAATTCAAGAAGAGTAGTCACGAGAAAACCGAGTATCAGCGCGAGCGCGACAACGTGCAGAAAAAACGCAAGCACCAGCGCGACGTCGCCTGACTTTCCGGATGAAATTGCAGTCTAATCCGTTTAATAAAAAATGCCGTTGAATTCGCTTCAACGGCATTTCGCTTTTTTTTGAGGCCGATTTTATTCCACCGGCTTGATGTTCCAAATCTCTTTGGCATATTCCATAACGGAGCGGTCGCTTGAAAAATAGCCGATACGCGCTACGTTCATAATTGCCTTTTTGGTCCATAAATCTTTGTTTACATAATCTTTTTCTGCTTTATGGATAGTGTTGTTGAAGTCCTCCAAATCAGCCAGAATAAAGTAGTAATCGCTGTTTAAGAGCAAATCAAAAATCGGTGTAAACTGCTGCGGATAGTTGGCATCGGCAAACATCGCAGAATTGACCGCATTCAAAATACGCTTGATATATTCCGAATTTTCGTAAATTGCCCGCGGGTTATAGTCGCGGCGGCGTTCTCTGATTTGTTCTTCGGTCAGACCGAACAGATAGAAGTTTTCCGCCCCGACGGCCTCGCGAATTTCAATGTTGGCACCGTCATAAGTACCGACCGTCAATGCGCCGTTCAAGGCAAATTTCATATTACTGGTACCGGAAGCTTCAAAGCCGGCGGTGGAAACCTGACAGCTCACATCGGCCGCCGGAATTAAGTATTCCGCCACCGACACTTTATAATCCGGAATAAACACCACCTTGAGCAAATCGTCAACCCGACTGTCGTTATTAATTACTTCGGCCACATTATTAATCAGCTTAATGATTAATTTAGCCAAAGTGTACGACGGAGCGGCCTTGCCGGCAAAAATGTAGGTCTTCGGCGTAATCGGACGAACGTGGTCGTTAATCAGCGCCAGATAGTCGCCGATAACCTGCAAAATCGTCATTAATTGACGCTTATATTCGTGAATACGCTTGGCGTGGACAATACACATACTGTCCGGATTAATCATAATATGGGTTGCCTTATAGGCGTTTTGCACCAAACGACGCTTATTGTGCTGTTTGATTTCGCGAAATTTCTTAACAAAGGTTTTTTCGTTGGCGTATTTTTCAAGAGAACGCAACAAATCCAAATTGGTAATCCAATCACTGCCGATTTTATCCTGAATAAGCGTTGCCAGCTCGTTATTGGCGTGCAACATCCAACGCCGCGGCGTGATACCGTTGGTAACGTTATGGAATTTTTCCGGCCACAACTCATAAAATTCCGGCACCAGAGAATGTTTTACCAACTCGGAGTGCAATTTAGCCACCCCGTTAACCGAGAACGAACCGATAATCGAAAGATTTGCCATTCTGATAACTTGATTATCGCCTTCGCCGTCAACAATGGCTACTTTGCCGAGTTTGTAGGCATCTTCACCAAAACGTGAACGGGCAAATTCCATAAAGCGGCGGTTGATTTCATAAATAATCTGCAAGTGTCGCGGCAAATAATGACTTATAATATTGCTCGGCCATTTTTCCAATGCTTCCGGCAACAAAGTATGGTTGGTATAGGCAAATACTTTGGTGACAATTGCCCACGCTTCGTCCCATTCTTGGTTATAAACATCCAACAGCTGCCGCATCATCTCGACAATTGCCAATGCCGGATGGGTGTCGTTGAGCTGAATGCACACATAATCCGGAAGTTTGCTGAAGTCGTTGCTCTTTTCCATAAAGCGACGGATAATATCCTGAATGGCACACGAAACAAAGAAATATTGCTGAATCAGGCGCAATTCTTTGCCGGAAACGACGTTATCCGACGGATACAAAACTTTAGAAATGGTTTCGGTGCGAATTTTATCACGTACGGCCTCAATATAGCCGCCGTTATTGAAAATATTCAAATCCAATTCTTCGTCGGTTTTTGCCGAGAACAAACGCAGATAGTTAACCGATTTGCCGTTGTATCCCACAATCGGAAAATCGTACGGCACACCGTATAAACGATGCGTATCGGCCCAAATATAGCCGATTTTGCCGTTTGGTTTATTATACATTTCAACGTGTCCGCCGACCGGAATGGTTACGGTGCGGTCATAACGGGCAAATTGCCACGGCGAATTTTCTTCCAACCAACTGTCTGCCTGTTCTATCTGATAGCCGTTTTCAAATTTTTGTTTAAACAATCCGAATTGATAGTTAATGCCGTAGCCGAACCCCGGAATACCGAGCGAAGCCATAGAATCCAAATAATCGGCGGCTAAACGTCCCAGACCGCCGTTACCGAGCGCCGGATCATATTCGGCATCAAAAATTTCCTGCAATGACAAATCCGGCCAACCGTCGATTTTAATGCTTTGCAAAATATCATAAAGTCCGAGGTTATATAAGTTGTTTTCAAGCGAACGCCCGATGAGATATTCTATGGAAAGATAATAAATACGTTTGGAACCTACCTGATTATAGCGAGCAATGGTTTCATACATTTTATCCATGGCAAATTCGCGTACGGCCAATGCTACCACGTTAAACGCTTCTTCTTTGGTAATTTCGCAAGCACGTTTACCGATAAAATATTTAATATAGTGTTCGATGGAAAGTTTTAATCTGGCGGCATCCAACACGTTCAAGTATTTTTCTTCTTTCACAGTATATCTCCCATAATATTTTAGCATACCGACTTATACCGATATATATGCAAAATTGATTGAAAATTATTTAACAATATAACACGATTATTTATAAATTGAAGATAACTTTTAACTTATCATTTATTTTTTTAAAAATCGGCTGTATAAACTGATGAAAAAGAAACTAAAAGTGAGATAAAACAATGAAATATATGAATAAAACTTTTATTATGGCGATGGCGGCCGGCGTGTTGATAAGTTCTTCCGCCGCAGCCGAAACTATTTTTGAAGCCATGTCGGCAGCGTATAATACCAACCCGACACTGCACGGTCAGCGCGCTTCAAGCGGTGCGACCAATGAAGATGCCGCTTTGGCACGTTCCGGATTTCGTCCGACAATTGCCGCCGGTGCCAGTTATGCCGACAGCCATTCACATACTACCGGCAATCCGACCAACGACGGATACAATAAAGGTTATAAAGGAACCATTAAGCAATCGTTGTTCAGCGGCGGACAAACTTATAACAGCGTAAAAGCCGCCGATCAACAGGCAAAATCCGGAATTGATATGCTGTATGCCGTAGAACAAGATGTTTTGCTTGATGCTTCTACCGCTTATTTGGATGTGGTGCGGGATGAAGCCATTGTCAGACTGCAAAAAAATAACGAAAATCTGCTGAAAAAACAGCTTGATGAAACTATGGCTCGTTATAACGTCGGTGAAGTTACGCGTACCGATGTGGCACAATCACGTGCCAGTTATGCGCAATCACGCGCCGATTTGGTTTTGGCTGAGGGTAATTTGGAAGTTTCGCGCGATTATTATCATCGTATTGTCGGCCATTTGCCGGGAGATGTTAAGTTTCCGGAAAATTTGGATGAGCGCTTTCCGGTTACGGATAGAGCGGCTATGAAATATGCCATTGAAAATAACTATACGTTGAGTGCGGCCAAGCGTGCAATGAAAGCAGCCAAATATAACGTTAAGAGTAAAGAAGGTGCTCTGTTGCCGGAAGTCAGTTTTTCTGCAAGTTCGGGCAGAAATAAAGTTTCAACGCATACCGGACGCGATCCGTCCACACACAGTACCGAATATGTGCTTGATATGTCGGTTCCGTTATACTCCGGCGGTTCCACGCGTGCCAACATCCGAAAGAGTAAATATCAGCGCTGGGCCGCGCGTGAACAGTTGCAAGAGGCTGAACGAGCAGTGGTTTCCGGCGTTACGGCTAACTGGGCAATGATGCAGGCCAGTAAATCCAATATTGCCTCCATCAGCGAACAGGTAAAAGCTTCGGAAATCGCACTGGAGGGAACACAGAAAGAAGAAGCACTCGGTAACCGTACGGTTTTGGATGTGCTTAATGCTTATCAGACTTTGTTGCAATCGCAGGTAAGTGAAGTGAAAGCTCGCCACGACTATTATGTTGCCGGTTTGCAATTGTTGCAGTCAATGGGCAAGTTGACCGCGAAAAAACTCGGTTTGAAAGTTGATTATTATGATGCCGAGACCAACTACTACAAAACTCGCGGCAAGTGGTTGAGCTTGTCGATTGAAGACGAATAAAAATATTGCATATATAAAAAAATCCGCAGAAAATTAATTTCTGCGGATTTTTTGTATGTACGGCTTTTAAAAGAAGGTATCTATTTTATTTCCGGTTTTTCAAATATAAGATTCTTATATAAGTGTAAGGAATGAACAGGGGTATCGTTTTGACGGGAATTTTCGGTATTGTCTTCAAATATACAATAATATTCGTCGGAAACAAAAAGGTATTTATTGATATCTCTGTCAGGAGAATCACTTTTGATACCGCGGTCAATCACGATATCAGGTTCATCAGATATGGTTTTCCCTTTTTTCCAAGCGGCAAAACGATAATTTTCTTTCGGATTATCATCAATATTTGTCGGCTTGTACACTCCGTTCATATCATCAATACGGATGAGCCATTCTTTTGTTTCCATAGTGTATAAATTATAATTGTAATTTTTCAAACTCGGGTGAATGGTTTGTTTTTCTTTTTCAATATAATCTTTGCGATATTCCCGCAGTTTTTTAATGGTTTTCAGACTGACGATTTTGCCGTTTGGCGTAATTTCGCCGTTAAAGCACCAATAGAGGCAGATATTACCTTTATAAGCATTATAATTCCAATGTTCCATCGGGGATTCTATCAAATATTTGCGTAGATATTTCGGCAGAATTATATCATATTTTTCGATAAATTCCTGTTCGTTTTTGATACTCGGTACGCCGCGCCCCATTTTGTACGGATAAACAACATTTTGTGCAATCAGTTGTGCACTGCCGGTTTTGAGTAAGTATTTAAATTTTTGTACTGCAAACAAAACATCAGCCGACCATTCGGTAAAATAAGGTTCGTCAAGTATAGGTTCGCCGTCTTCGTTGAGCCAATCCGTAATATGAATATCTTCCGGCTCCTGTGGCGGCATCATTTCGGCTCGTGTTTGAAAACTCCATAGAGCAATCATCCCCAAAATCACAATCAACTTTTTCATCCCACACCTCGCATTTTATTGTTTTTCGCTTTAAATCTGAATTGTGTAAAACCACAAAAGAGCGTAGCTGATTATGCGGTTAAAGTCAATGTAATTCCGGCGGTTTCAATAAGATTTTTTTTATGACGAAAACCATATAAAAACTGTTGCTAAATAAAATAAGTTTTGTTATAATCCACCCCAGTTGAAGTTTTAACTGAAGGCATGATTTTATGGATAATACACAAGAAGAGTCTATTGATGATATCTTAAAAACCATTCGGGCGGCAATAATGAACAACGAGAGAAACACTTATTTTCAATCGTTTTATCGCGGTAAGCGTCCGGAAGACGATGTGTTTGTACTTTCCAAAAAAATGCTGGTGAAACGTGAGGATATTCCGTACAAGTTAGGTGTATGGAGTTTTGATGACGTGGCTAAAAAAATGATGAAAAAATATCGCCGCTATTTCAATAACTGCCGCACTGAAGTCGGTCGAGTGCGCGTAAAGGAAGAAAACAAAGCCTGAAAAGGTTTCTTCCTCCCTTTT
Source organism: uncultured Pseudomonadota bacterium (assembly GCA_902793695.1). GTDB lineage: Bacteria > Pseudomonadota > Alphaproteobacteria > RF32 > CAG-239 > RUG410. Next base: position 6,232 of record CADBEI010000022.1, read on the forward strand.
GTTTGAATTTACGCGCAACAATTTTAATTTATGGAAAGAAAAATGTTAGAGAAAAACTATAATCCGAAGGAATTCGAAGAAAAAATTTATGAAAAATGGGAAAAATCGGGCGCTTTTCAACCTGATATGCGTTCAGACAAAGAGGCGTTTTCCATTGTGATTCCGCCGCCGAATGTCACCGGTGTGCTGCATATGGGACACGCGCTTGATAATACGTTGCAGGATATTTTAATTCGCTATAATCGTATGCTCGGTAAAAAAGTTTTATGGCAGCCGGGGACAGACCATGCCGGTATTGCCACCCAGATGGTGGTAGAACGCAATTTGGCCAAACAGGGCTTAACTCGCCATGATTTGGGACGCGAAAAATTCATCGAAACCGTTTGGGAATGGAAAAAACAATCCGGCGGCACTATTTGTAAACAATTACGCCGCTTGGGTGCTTCGTGTGATTGGAGCCGCGAGCGTTTTACCATGGATGAGGGGCTTTCCCGCGCCGTTCGCAAAATCTTTGTATCTCTCTATAAAGACGGCCTGATTTATAAAGCTAAAAAGTTGGTTAACTGGGATCCGGCACTTGAAACTGCGGTTTCCGATTTGGAAGTGGTGCAAAAAGAAACAGTTGGTAAAATGTATTATTACAAATACCCGCTGGAGGATAATCCGAATGAATTTATCCATATTGCCACCACGCGTCCGGAAACCATGTTCGGCGATACGGCGGTTGCGGTTTCCAAAGATAATCCGAAATTGAAGCATCTTATCGGTAAAAACTGCATTTTGCCGATTGCCAATCGCGTTATTCCGATTATTGCCGACGATCACGCCGATCCGGAAAAGGGTACGGGTGCGGTAAAAATCACACCGGCGCACGACTTTAACGACTTTGAAGTCGGTAAGCGTCATAATCTGCCGATGATTAATATTTTGAATTCAAACGCTACCCTTAACGAAAACACTCCTTATGCCGGTATGACAACACAAGAAGCGCGCGTTAAGACTATTGAAGAGCTGGAAAAACTCGGGCTGATGGAAAAAATCGAAGACCATCCGATGGTGATTCCGTACGGCGACCGCAGCGGTGTGGTAATCGAGCCGTATATGACCGACCAATGGTTTGTTGATGCTCCGAAATTGGCGGTGGAAGCACGCCGCGCCGTTCACGATAAAGAAATGGAATTCGTGCCGGCGGTTTATGAAAAAACCTATTTTGAATGGATGAACAATATTCAGCCGTGGTGCATTTCGCGTCAGCTTTGGTGGGGACATCAGATGCCGATTTGGTATGGTCCGGATGAAACGATTTGCGAAGAAAACGAAGAAGAAGCACAAGCGGCGGCCGATAAACACTATGGAAAACACGTTGAGTTGCGTCGCGAAACCGACGTATTGGATACGTGGTTTTCTTCGGGATTATGGGCATTTTCTACTTTGGGTTGGCCGGAAGCTACCGAATACTTGAAAACATTTTATCCGACTTCGGTATTGGTTACCGGCTTTGACATCATCTTTTTCTGGGTTGCCCGCATGATGATGATGAGTATGTACATGATGAAGCGCGTTCCGTTCAAAAAGTGCTATATTCACGGTTTGGTACGCGACGAGCAGGGACGCAAAATGAGCAAATCCAAAGGCAACACCGTTGACCCGATGGAAACCATCGAAAAATACGGTGCCGATGCTTTGCGTTTCTTTATGGCTTCATCAGAAACCCAAGGACGCGACATCAACCTTTCGGATTCGCGCATTCAGGGCTATCGTAACTTTGCCACCAAACTGTGGAATGCCGCCCGTTTTTGTGAAATGAATCAGTGCTATTCGGTTAAGGACTTTGATATTAAAAATGTTAAGTTCCCTATTAACAAATGGATTGTTGCCAAAGCCAAAGAAGCCACCAAAAACGTTACCGATAATTTGAATAATTATCGCTTTTCGGATGCGGCAAATGCGGTGTATCAGTTTGTTTGGGGCACTTTCTGCGATTGGTATATTGAATTGACCAAGCCGATTTTCTATGGCGACAATGACGAGAAAATCAATGAAACCAGAGCTACGGCCGCATGGGTATTGGATAGAATTTTGATAATTCTGCACCCGTTTATGCCGTTTGTTACAACAGAGTTGTGGAATAATCTGACAACGCGCAAAGTTGATTTGATTAAAGCGGAATGGCCGCAACACGAGGTATTCGGCGAAGAAGATAAACGTGTGATTGACCGCGCGGTTGAATTTATTTCTGCCGTACGTTCTTTGCGCGCGGCAATGAATTTGCCGGCAGTGGCAAAATTGACGGCATACGTTAAAGCCTCCGATGTTGATTTGGCGACGCTGATTGCCCAAAATAATCTGATTTGTAACTTGGCTCGTTTGGATAAATTGGCACCGCTCGGCAATATGGAAATCAGTAAAGATATGGTACAAACCGTATGTCGTGACACTACAATTTTAATTCCGCTCAAAGGTGTTGTTGATTTTGCGGCGGAGCGCGAGCGCCTAAATAAAGAGCTCGAAACCTTGAATAAAAACTTGGACGGTTACGCTCGTAAATTGAATAACAAGGAATTCGTATCCAAGGCACCGGAAAAAGTTGTGGCAGAAGAAAAACGCCGTCAGGCCGAGGCTCTCGAAAATAAGGCTAAAGTTGAAGAAGCTTTGGCACGTATCGCTAATTTTTAAGGAGAAAACAAATGAAAAAATTGATGTTATGTTTAATGGCTTTAGGCATACTTAACGGCTGTGCAACCGATGCTTATACCGGCGAAAGCAAAGTGGCAAAAACCGCGTGGGGCACGGGTATCGGTGCGGCGGTAGGTGCCGGTGTCGGTGCTTTAGTCGGCGGTGAGAAAGGCGCATTAATCGGTGCCGGTATCGGCGGTGCGGCCGGCGCGGCTACCGGTGGCTATATGGATATTCAGGAAAGCAAACTGCGTCAAAAGCTTGCCGGAACCGGTGTGCAGGTGGCACGTGACGGCGACAACATTCGCCTGATTATGCCGAACAGTATTACTTTTGACACCAACAACGACGTAATGAAAACTTCTGCCAATGCGGTGCTTGATTCGGTAGCGGAAGTGGCAAAGGAATATGACAAAACAAAGTTGCAAATCATCGGTCACACCGACAGTACCGGTAATGATAAAATCAACAATCCGCTCTCCGAACGTCGGGCGCGCACGGTTGCCAATTATTTAGCCATGCGCGGTGTTGCCGCTTCTCGTTTGTATGCGGCCGGTGCCGGTTCCAAACAACCGATTGCATCCAATGATACGGAAGCCGGTAGGGCACAGAATAGGCGTGTGGAAATCTACCTCATCCAAAATTAAAAATCCGTATAATGGGTAACTACTTGGGGTTTTTCTCCTCGTGTACTTTTTGTGTACACGTCGTTGAAAAACCCCTTCGTATTTACCGCATTCTCCGGATTTTTAGCAAGTCGGTGTCTGTTGGCTCGTGTACTTTTTGTGTATACTGCACCAACCTGCTTACTGCGTATTTACCGCATTATCCGGATTTTTACAGGTGCCGTGCATATTGGCTTATGTACCTTTTGTGTACACCGCGCCAACCCGCTTACTGCGTATTTACCGCATTCTCCGGATTTTTAGCAAGTCGGTGTCTGTTGGCTCGTGTACTTTTTGTGTACACGTCGCCGGAGGAACAAAAACAGCATTTAGAGGTTGTTTTTCTTCCTCCGGCTCTTCGGAATGACGAGTCTGATTCTGTTCCGAAATAAAAAATAAAAAAAAGACTTGACAAAAAAATCGGGGAGGGGTAAACTGAAAGCATAATATAATCATTTACGAAAGGAGTAGGTCATGAGTAAAAAGGATGATATTCTGGGCAAAAAGGCCAGTAACAAATTAAGAAAAATTGCCCTCGGAGCAACCTTGGGTGTATCTGCGCTTTTTATGGGTTCGTGTTCAAGTGAAAATAAAGGAAATGAAGACGACAGTGGAAAAAGATTTGAGAAATTTGTAGAATTGGCACGTGAAGATATTAAGAATGGTGTTGAGGTCTTTCGTGCTGACCCGGAATACTATAAAGCCAAAGACTTTGTTATAAGAGAGGAAGAACAAAAGCAAAAACAAGAGGTCGTGGCAAAAATCAAGCAAATTGAAGCGGCCGGTATTCCGACGGTTAAAAAAGATAAAGACGGTAATGTGGTCGAAATCTTGTCAGAAATAGATGAATCGCTCAGTTATCATGTGGATAAAGATAGTGTCGTGAAAGATTATACTTATAAAAACCCTCAGTATATGAAGGCACATCGTGAAGCTTATTCTGAAAAAGTATACATTCATAACGGCGAAAAAAATAAAGGGATAACAGAACGCAGTTTGAGAGAAATTCGTCATCCGGAACGAGAATATGACACAACGCCGGTTTCATTAATCGGGGGCGATATTGAAGGTGTCAAAACTTATCATTTTGATCTTTCTACGAGGGCTCCGACTAAACGGATAGAAGCAAACGGCGATACTGTTATAATAACTCATACTAAAGAGTTTGATGATATTGGCTATGATAAAGCGCATCTGAAATTCAAATATAAACTTAAAGAGCAGACTAAGGTTAAGAATAATATAAAAGCTCAACCGACGGCACGTCGCGGCGGTCGCAACAGCTAGGTTTTATCTGCCGATTTATAAAAACCGTCTCAAAAGAGGCGGTTTTTTTACTTTATATATAACAGCTCCACAAAAAAATATAAAAAAAATTGCGGCCGCACTTGCATAGATAAAATTTGCTCCCTATATACTCCTTTAGAAAGAAAAAGGAGGATTTATATTATGAGTAATAAAGTTATAGGCATTGACTTGGGTACAACCAACTCTTGTTTTGCCGTTATGGATGGCAAAGATGCCAAAGTTTTGGAAAATTCCGAGGGTGCAAGAACCACCCCTTCAATGGTGGCGTTTACCGACACCGAGCGTTTGGTCGGATATCCGGCAAAGCGTCAGGCGGTTACCAATCCGGAAAATACATTGTTTGCCATTAAGCGTTTAATCGGCCGTCGTTATGATTCGGCGGAAGTCAGCAAATTTAAGGAACATTCGCCGTTTAAAATTATTTCCGGCGACAACGGCGACGCGTGGGTAGAGGCTAAAGGGCAAAAATATGCTCCTTCGCAGATTTCCGCGTTTGTTTTGCAAAAAATCAAAGAATATGCCGAGAGTTATTTGGGCGAAACCATTGACAAGGCCGTGATTACGGTGCCGGCATATTTTAACGATTCGCAACGTCAGGCCACTAAAGATGCCGGTAAAATTGCCGGTTTGGAAGTTTTGCGTATCATCAATGAGCCGACCGCGGCCGCACTTGCTTACGGTATGGATAAAAAAGCGTCCGGAACCATTGTGGTATATGACTTGGGCGGCGGTACGTTCGATGTTTCCATTTTGGAAATCGGCGACGGCGTATTTGAAGTAAAGGCCACCAACGGCGATACCTTCTTGGGTGGTGAAGACTTTGACCAACGTATCGTAAATTATTTGGCTGATGAGTTTAAAAAAGAGCAGGGTATTGATTTGCGTTCCGACAGACTTGCTTTGCAACGTTTGAAAGAAGCGGCTGAAAAAGCTAAAATCGAACTATCTTCCACCACGCAGACCGATGTTAACCTGCCGTTTATTACGGCGGACAGCTCGGGCGCTAAACACTTGAATATTAAGTTAACTCGCGCCAAATTGGAATCATTGGTAGAAGATTTGATTGAAAAAACTGCGGAACCTTGCAAAAAAGCTTTGGCCGATGCCGGTTTAAAAGCAAGCGACATCAGCGAAGTTATCTTGGTCGGCGGTATGACGCGTATGCCGAAAGTTCAGGAAAAAGTTAAGGAAATCTTCGGCAAAGAGCCGCATAAGGGCGTTAACCCTGATGAAGTTGTTGCCGTCGGTGCCGCTATTCAGGGCGGTGTGTTGATGGGCGACGTTAAAGACGTGTTGCTTTTGGATGTTACTCCGCTGTCGCTCGGTATTGAAACGTTGGGCGGTGTGTTTACTCGCTTGATTGACCGTAACACCACCATTCCGACCAGAAAGAGCCAAGTATTTTCAACGGCCGAAGACGGACAAACCGCGGTTACCATTCGCGTATTCCAAGGCGAACGTGAAATTGCCGCACATAACAAGCTTTTGGGACAGTTTGATTTGGTTGGTATTCCGCCGGCACCGCGCGGTATGCCGCAAATTGAAGTTACTTTCGATATTGATGCCAACGGTATTGTGAATGTTTCGGCCAAAGATAAAGCCACCAACAAAGAACAAGCCATTCGCATTCAGGCTTCAGGCGGTTTGAGCGACGACGAAATCAACAAGATGGTGAAAGACGCCGAAGCCAATGCCGAAGCCGATAAACAGCGTAAGGAACTGGTGGAAGCCAAGAATCATGCCGAAGGTCTGGTTCACGAGGTTGAGAAGAACCTTAAGGAATACGGCGACAAGGTTTCTTCAGCGGAAAAAGACGCCATTAATAAGGCTTTGGAAGATACCAAGGCGGCGATGGAAAAAGAAAATCTCGAAGATTTGAAGTCTAAAACAGATGCGTTGATGCAAGCTTCAATGAAACTCGGCGAAGCTATGTATAAATCGCAACAAGCTCAAGGTGCAACAGGCGCCCAACAGGGTGCCGATGCCGGTGCCGCTTCATCCGACAACAAGGATGAGGGGGTGGTTGATGCCGACTTCGAAGAAGTAAAGTAAAAAAAACTCGTCTAATGGTCTGCTAATCAAAGGCTTTTTCCCTTATGTACTACTTTGTACACTACGGGAAAAAGCCTTTTTCTATCAGACTCATTATCCGCGGTTTTAGCGCAATTTCTTATGCTTTGTCGTCGAAATCCCTCTTCTTATTAACGCAATTATCCGAGTTTTTAGCGCGCTGTGCCTTTTTTATTTATTGAAATTGTAGGTTTTGCGCATATTTTCGTTCTGAAAAGGAGGATAATATGTCAAAAGTATGGAAATATGATTATGCCAGCCGCTGCGATTGTGCCGATGACGACAACTGCGGATGTACTTCCCCCGGCAATTTGGGGCGCAGTTATGTGGCGGAAAATCTCATAACCGAAACTTGTACGCCGGTCGGGGTCGGCAGCCAAGCCCTTAATTTCAGCGCGCCGGCGGTTTTTGCCGATAACACAATCAGCGACAGTTTTAATTTTTTTGATTATATCAGCAACAGTTATGCGTTGCTTGTGTTTTATCTGGCGGATTTTTCGGCGGTGTGCCCGCTGGAAATCAGCAATTTTAATCAGGCTTACGAAACATTTGCCAATCGCGGAGTAAAACTGGTGGCGGTCAGCGTTGATTCTGTGGCGGCGCATGCGGCTTGGCGCAAGATGTCACTGGCCGACGGCGGTATCGGGCAGGTGGGTTTTCCTTTGGTATCGGATATCAATAAACAAATCAGCCGCGGGTACGGGGTTCTGCGTGCCGACGGTATGGCGCAACGGGCAACTTTTTTAATTGACCGCAACTATACCGTTCGCTATCAGGCGGTATATGACAAAGAAATGGAGCGCAGCGTCGATGAAACTTTGCGAATTATCGATAAATTGCTGGCGTTGGACGAGGCAATATGCCGCGGTTTGGGGTGTTTAATGCGCCCGCAAACGGCAACGAATAATCTGACAATTTAACAAAATTTTACATCAGCGGCGGAGTAAATTCGCCGTTTTTTATTGTCACAAAAATTTAACATAATATTTTGCGAAAATATTTGACAAAACACAAAAATATGCTAAACTGAACGTATAGATTTATATATTCAGGAGAACGACCATGGCTATTTATAATAATTTTTCCGATGTTAAGGATAATGCGGAATTTTTAGACTTTATTCAAAAAGAATTCGGAATTGCAAACTTGTCGCAAATTGCTGACTATGAGCAAACTGCGCTGTTGATGAGCTTTAAAAGTCACGCTAATGATTTAAGCGATGCGGATATTGCTTTTATTGAAGAGATAAGAGCCGCCAATAACAAGGAAGATATGGAAGCATTGACTGCCACAGAACTCAGTACTATACGCAGTTTTGATCAGCTTTCTCCGGCTCAGCAGACTTATATTTCCGTTAAGACCTATGATGCCAAAGACAAAGGTATTTCTCTTGAACAAATTACAAACGATTTGCAAAAAAGAGGTCTGACAAATATTCGTGAGCAATACGAACTCGCCGATATTGAGTTTTATGATTTTTTGCGCAACACGACTTTACGTCATCGGAGTGATGAATTAGATAAATTGGCGCAGGAAAAATACGGCAGGGCGTTTAATAAGCTGGGCACAGACGATATGCAAGCTGTTATCAGACAAGAGCTTGAAGCAGAGAGATTTGATATCAATGAATTACGGTACGTTTATGATAATATGACTCCGGAAAGACGGGTAGAAGTGATTGCGTGGATGAAAAAACTTGATGCAGAAACGGAAGAACTCTTAAAAGAAGAACAAGAACTTAATGACTTACAGCCGGAAAATACTTCGGATAATGAAGTAGAGAAAATAAATAAGCCGATTGATAATTCCTTCAAAACCAAAGCTGATGTGTACGACGCGTTTCATCAGTTGGCAACCGAAGTTCAGGAAGGCAGTATCGGCGAGGGTGCAAGTCAGGTAAAACAAAAAGAAATTCGCGACTTTATCGCCCGCAAAGAAGCTTATCTCGACGCTCATCCGGAAGAAAAAGATGAAGTTAACGGCCAACTCGGTAAATTCCTGAATAACCAAGATCAAGAAAAAATGTTTTACGGTAACGAATTATATACCGTTGATGACAGTTTTCGTGACACATATCAAAAGGAAGAAATTGACTATGCCGATATGCTGATGGGACGAGGCAGAACACAACCTACACCGCAACCGACACCTGCGCCGCAACCGGCTCCGACACCTACACCGCAACCGGCTCCTGCACCGCAACCGGTAAACGGCGATAACGGCAGACCTCCGATAACTGTGGGAGTGCTTCCGAACGACAACGAAAACGACAATGTAAACAGACCGCAACCGGCTCCGACACCTACACCGCAACCGGCTCCTGCGCCGCAACCGGTAAACGGCGATAACGGCAACAACCAAGGTGATGATTTTGTTTTTGAGGATGTGTATGAAAATGGCCGCATCAGAAGCAAGAACTCCGATGAAAATGATAATCTTCTGGATTATATCCGTATGACCGTGATGGTGGAAAAAGGTTACCTCAAAAAGGAAGATTTGCCGGAAAACCCAGAACAAAATCCGGATAAGGTTATTGAGGTTTTGCAAAAAATAAATCTTACCGCAGAACAGAAAAAAGATGTTGACAATGTTATTTTGGATACATTTGTCCGTGATAAGCAACTGTTTGAGGTTATGATGCCGTCAAAATTGGCAGAAGCATATACCGGCTATGATGAGCGCATTGAAAATTTGGATAAGCAAATTGCCAAAGAAAAAGATGATGCTAAAAAACAAACACTGGAGGCTCAGAAAAATCAACTTTCCGCAGATAAGAAAAGAGTTGAGGGCAGAATTGATGAATTGACCGACATGTTGGTTGCGGATACACATCAAAGCAGAGATTTGTTTTTGGGAGATGTGACCAATGTTGCCGATACTTATGATGGCTATAACAGAATGTTTGCAGCACGTAAAGCGGTTTTGGATGATGTATCTGAAAACGGCTCCGATGCCGAAAAGAGTACGGCTCAAGACAGATTGCAAAAGTTAGAAGTCGGTACAAAATCTTTGCAAGAACAGTATAATGAGTATTTGGATGTTTGGAATTTATTGGATATAGATGAAAACAGTGCCAAAGCTTTGGATAAGCGTTACGAATCTCTGAATAAGGGACTGAAGGAAATAACCCTTGATAACGAAACGGCAAAGCTTGTTTCTAACTTTAAGTTTTTGGATGCCGGCGGCAGGCCGGAACCGCAATTCGTTGATGCCGACGGTCATCAAAGCGATGTGTGGAAAGAAGGTTCAAAAGTTATTGAAGGTAGCAAACTGGATAAAGCAATTACGCTTTCTAAACAACTGTTTACTCAGGCAAATTTGGCGACACAAGATGAATTGACGCCGGAATTTTTGCAAAAATCCGTAGTTGAATATCTGCCTACCACGTTGCATATTATGCACAATCAGGATATGGGGCTTAAAGATGTTTTAGAGCATCCGAAACGCTTTACCGATTCTAAATTCAGAGAGGAATTTATTAATGAGCTGTCGGATATCGAACATCCAATGTCTATTTCCGATATTCGTTTTAAGGCGGCGCAACAAAACATAGTTGATATGGCTAATGGTTTCAGAGGAGTTTTGGCAAAACAACTTAAAAACGAAAATGCGCCGATTGTCAATAAAATATGCAATAATATTGAGCCGTTGGATGCTCGTGCGGCGGCGAGGACAATTAAGACCGTGAACAAAGATACGGTCTGGAGAGATTATGCCAGCAACACTTTGCAAGGCATGGCTGCTTCCGCAATCGGTACAGCACGTGTCAAAGGTGCGATGATGTTGGGATCAGCAATGGTTTCCGGTGCGACTGGAATTGCCGCCGGTACGGTTATGTTGGCCGCCAGTGCCGCCATACCGGTCGGGTTGTCAATCAAACAATATATGTCATGGCGCAAGGAACGAAAAGCCGAGGGTAAATCGACAAAATTTAAAGATATGATTAAAGATAAAAACCTGATGGCAACCTTTGCTACCACGGCATTGACTGAAATAGCTGTCGGCGCAGCATTGATTCCGGGAGGTCAGCCGATTGCAATGGTGGCAGGCGGAGCAGCTTTGGCCTTTGGTGTCGGTCGCGCTGCTGCTCATGACTACAAAAATTTGCGTGAGGCCGGTAAGAGCAGAATAAAAGCCGGAGCCGCGGCTTTGTGCGGGGCAATTTTGAAGTTTGGTACGGCAGTCTTGGTAAATAAAGGTATGGAGGCAGCCGCCAACAAGTTCGGCTTATTTCAGGAGCATCACAAAGTCAAAGATGAAGTTGAGGAAAAATCCCATATTGAACAGCGTGAAACTCCGGAGTTGGTGGCAAAAGCCCATCATACCTTGGAACACATGTATAGAGGTAATCCGGAAGGTTTAGAACATGATTTGGCACAGGTTCGCACACAACTTCATGCGATGGGCCGCGATGATATATCTCCGGAAGTATTTCTGCGTAATGCCTGCGATGCCGGCATGAATACCGGTACGGATACCATAAATTACACCGGTAACGGACATGTTGTCCATACTCACGGTAATAACTTAGTGTTGACCGACGTATGGGCTAATTCACATGGTGTTAACGTTGACGGAGTACATGCTTTGGGCGGGATTAAAGGACCGGACGGCACAATCCATATTACACCGGAAGCTCTTGCCGGGCATGACGCAATTAAATTTAATATTTCCATGATAAATGAAGTAGGACACACAGAGGGAACTACCGCAATCACCGATAACGGCATCGGACATCAGGCAATGGTTGATGAAAACGGACACGTAGTTCACAGTGATGGCAGTGCCGATAGATTCCATACCTATGCCAATTTTAAGGATAACGGTTATATTGATGAAAAAGTGATTGATGTTAATCATCAAGATGCTGTTTATGAAGATCGCTTGGTTGATACTCCGATGGCGCTTGGTATGTATGGCATACGTAAAAAACCGTGGATTAATAAGTTGGTAGAAAGAGCCGGTTCTTTATTGGATAAAATTGTGCCGTTTAAGATAGGCACAAAGAAAAAGCCGGTAGTTAAAGAACCGCCGGTACAGACTCCGCCTACGGATAAGACTCCGCCGGTAGTGATAAAAGAACCGCCGGTAGTTAAAGAACCGCCGGTAATAAAGGAACCGCCGGTAGTAATCAAAGAACCGGAGAAAGTTGATATAACCGAAGATTTGATTATGGATGAATATCAAATTATCTAACCGAAGATTTGATTATGGATGAATATCAAATTATCTATGGTGAAGATCCGCGCTCCAAGTTTGAGTTTGACGGCAAGAAAGATAAAAAAGTTGCCGCCAATCCGGATGAAAATAAGCAATACAAAGACTACGAAAAACGTGTGTTGGCGGAATATGCCGAAACCGGTAAAGATAAGTCATTGGAAGAATTTTTAACGGAACGTCGTGAAAATTACAAACAAGGTGTTTGCGATAATTTGTCAGGTTATTTAGGAAGTGCAGAAGCGCAGAAAGCGCACAAGAATATCTTGAGTGTAAACGGTCAAATTCCGGATACCAACAAGGTTCGTATTGACTTTATGAAAAATCCGGTCACACATCCGGTGACGGCGGCGGCACGGCAGAATTTCCACGAAAGCAAGGTCGGCGAGCCAAGCGGGTGGACATTCAAAAACTTTATTGACCATGCCAAAGATTATTTGAAACGTCCTGATGCCAATAAAGAAGCTCGTGACGGCGGCGGCAAAACCACTCACGTCAGTCACGCGCGTATGAATGACAGCGGCAGAGAATAATAAAGTCTGTGCCCGAAAACAACAACCCCGTCGCATTATTGCGGCGGGGTTTACTTTTTATAATGGTGTGATTTTTAAAAAGATAACACCCGACAACGGTTAGGTCATCGGGTGTAAATCTATGCACTTTTCTTCTTCGTTCTATCGAAAATGCGCCGCGGCATCATACTGCTGGTGATGTCCTGCTCGGCGATTTCTTTTACTACGAAGTAGCCGGAGCCGTCCAGCTTCTTCGAAATCAGCACATTATGTCCGTCAGGATAACGGAACGACCTCGCGCTCGGTGCGAAGATCCAAATACTTACGGCCGTGCTTGATACACGGGGTAAGTCTCAAAATTCTCGGGCTGTTGTACTCACCATGATGGGGAATATCCAGCACCGAAAGGTACTCCGGATAAGTCACCAATGTGACTATTGTTCCGGTAATGATCTTTTTTTCCATAATATGAAATTTTTGTTTCTAATATCTAACTAATATCTATTGCAACGTACTTTTTAGCACTTTATTTATATTTTGTCAAGCATTTTCGTAAAAAAAACGGCAAAAATGTGAATTTCCGCCGTTTTTATCAATATTTTTGGTTGTTACAGATATTTTTTAACGTTGGCAACAATATTTTCCGCCGTGATTCCGAAGTGCTTATAAACTTCATCACCCTTGCCGGAAGCACCGAAACTGTCAATGCCGATAATTGTGCCGTTATATCCGACATAGCGTTCCCAACCGTAAGAACTTCCGGCCTCGACGGCGATTCGCGGCAAGTCTCCCAACACCGCCCGCTTATATTCCGCCGGTTGGGCGTCAAATAATTCCTGACACGGCATAGATACGACATTAACACCGATATTTTCCGCCGCTAATTTTTTCTGCGCCTCAATTGCCAACGAAACTTCGGTGCCGGTGGCAATAATCGTGGCAATCGGCTTATGGATACTCGGCGAAATTACATAAGCTCCTTTGGAAGTCAGATTGTCTTCGCTTGAATGACGCAAGGTCGGAACACTTTGTCGTGAGAGTGCCAAAATGCTCGGCGTATGAGCGTTTTTGAGCGCCAACTGCCACGCTTCGGCCGTTTCCACTACATCGCACGGGCGGAACACGTTGATGTTCGGCATAGCCCGATAAGCGGCCAGATGTTCAATCGGCTGGTGTGTCGGTCCGTCTTCACCCACACCGATGGAGTCGTGCGTCAAAACATAGATTACCCGCAAACCCATCAGCGCCGCCAAACGCATCGCCGGACGCATATAATCGGAGAACACAAAGAAAGTGCCGCCGTAAGGAATAACCCCGCCATGCAAGGCCAATCCGTTCATAATCGCCCCCATGGCGTGTTCGCGGATGCCGTACATTATATTGTTGCCGTTATAATCGGCGGCGGTAATGGTTTTCATTCCTTCAACAAAGGTCAGATTCGACGCCGCCAAATCCGCCGAACCGCCTATAATTTGCGGAACATATTTCACAATATTTTCCAAACACATTTGCGAAGCTTTACGAGTGGCAACTTTGGTTTGTTCTTTAATAGTCTTGCTTTTCAGCTCATTAAGGGCTTTATCCCAATTTTGCGGCAAAACATTGTTGATATAAGCGGCAAATTCGGCATTTTGTGCCGCTGTTTTTTGCCACTTGTCATACAGCACGGCAGATTTTTGCGCAGCGGCTCGCCAAGCAGCGATAACTTCCGCCGGCATTTCAAACGGCGCGTAAGTCCAGCCGAATTTTTGTTTCATCGCCGCCAATTCTTCTTCGCCGAGCGGAGAACCGTGTACCTTCGGAGTGCCGCATTTATTCGGAGCACCGTAACCGATAACAGTCTTGCAAGCTATAAGCGTTGGCTTGTCGGAACGCTGCGCCGCCTCGATGGCTTCAGCAATTTGTTCGTAGTTGTGGCCGTTTATGTTAAAGGTGTTCCAACCGACCGCTTTAAAACGGGCAATCTGATCAGTGCCGTTGGACTTGTCGACCGTGCCGTCGATGGTAATATTGTTGTTATCCCAAAAAACAATCAGCTTATTCAATTTCCATAATCCGGCCAGCGAAATCGCTTCTTCGGAAATACCTTCCATCAGGCAGCCGTCACCGCATATCGCATAAGTGTAGTGGTTGCATAAATCATCGCCGAATTTGGCATTGAGCACACGTTCTGCCAGTGCCATACCCACGGCGGAAGAAATACCTTGTCCGAGCGGTCCGGTAGTCATATCAATACCGCTTAAATGGCCGTATTCCGGATGTCCGGCGGTATTGGAGCCGAGTTGACGGAAGTTTTTGATATCTTCAATGGTAACATCGGGATATCCCAAAAAATAAAACAGCGAATACAAGAGCATTGAGCCGTGACCGGCCGAAAGCACAAAACGATCGCGGTTAAACCATTGCGGCACCGACGGGTTGACGTGCAGATATTTGGCAAACAGAACAGTTGCCACATCAGCCATACCGAGCGGCATCCCCGGATGTCCGGAATTGGCTTTGTTAATGGCCTCGGCACTCAAAATACGCAACGCTGTTGCCATTTGTTGCAGTTTGGTATTGTTTAAACTCATAATATGCTCCTTTTATAATTTTTCAAACAAAGCGACCAATTCAAAATGTTCGGCATACACAAATTGGTCAACCATAGTTATTTCGTTTAGCTTGAATCCGCCGTTAAGCAGTTGATTGGCATCATTTATAAATGTATGCGGATTGCATGAAACCGCAATGATTTTTTGCGGCTTATCCGCCTGATTTATTGAGGCAATTTGTTGCACTTGTGCACCTGCACCGGCCCGCGGCGGGTCAAATACAACGGCGACAAACCCTTTTAGTTCCTGCGCATCGAACGGATATTTAAATAAGTTCTTTTTACAAATTTTTATATTCGGTATGGTTAAAAAATTTACGGTTTTTTGAAAACAATCCAGCAATTCTTCGGAGGAATCCGCCGCCGTGATTTTGTTTTTTAGATTCTGCGCCAACGGATAGGAAAAAGTGCCGACACCGCAGAATAAATCTGCAATATTACCAACCGTATCGCCGATGTATTTCAGCACCAAATCGGTCAGCGCCTTTTCACCGGCGGCAGAGGCCTGTAAAAAAGTTCCGGCCGGAATAAACACTTCGTATCCGGCAATATTTATGTGCGGTTTACTTTTTTCAACTATGGTTTCCGGACGGGCATTTTTTTTGCCGACCGACACGCGAATAATCTCCGAATTTTGATTGGCAAAATCGCATATTTCCATACGATGTTCGAGGGTGATTTTTTCATCTGTTTCTAACAAAACATCAATACCGTTGGCGGCTTCGGTCAACCAAATCTCGCCCTGTGCAATATTGGAAATTACAAATTTTGTTTTGATTTTTTGCTTACTTTTAATTGCGCATAATTTTTGTAAAAAATCTCGCACTTGCGGCAATATTTTATTCAAGTTCGGCGTAAGTGCCGCACACTCGGCAACATCAATCAACTGATGGCTTTGTGCGGCATTAAATCCCAAGCTTACGATTCCCTTGTAATATTGAAAAGTAAATTCGGCACGACGCCGCTGCCCGTCGGCAATAAAAACCGGTTCGCCAATAGCAATATTTTCTTGTTTTATATTGCCGATAATTTTTTGAAAGCGCTCGATTTTGCGCCGCCGATATTCTTCGGAATTAAGCTTTCGTAACGGGCATCCGCCACATATATTTTGATATGTACAATTCATTTTCTTCTCTTACAAAGGTTGACTTCCGTAGCTGTCTAACAACGATATTTCCTCACTTTCTTCATTTTGGAAAACCGGATGAACATTGCGTTTGCCCGATTTGGATTTTTTGTTTTGAACCGAGCGCAACTGTTGCTCATCGTAGGCGGCAACCTGATTGCGACCGTTGTGTTTGGCTAAATACATGGCATCATCAACCTGTCGCAGCAAGACTTCCAAACTGTTGGTTTTCTCTGACGAAACAACACCGATACTGACCGTAATCTTGATTTCTTCGTCATCTTCGTCTTTGAACATGTGGTTTTCAATACTTTGTCGCAGACGCTCGGCCACGCGCATGGCAGAACGCAGCTCGGCATCATTAAGGAAAATAATAAATTCCTCACCGCCGAAACGGGCAACAATATCATCATCGCGTAACGATTTTTGACATATCTTTGCCACTTCTATCAGTACTCTGTCGCCGAATTTATGTCCGTACTTATCGTTGATTTTTTTGAATTTATCGGCATCAAGCAATAACAAACTGAAGTTTTGAGCATTATGAATACATTCATTAATCCGTTCCGGCACAAACTTTTCAAAATATTGGCGATTCCACGCCATTGTCAGCGGATCTTTATGAGCCTGATTTTGTAAATTGTTTTCCTGTTCTTTACGCAATGCTATATCCTGAAAAGTAATGTAGTTGGCTGCAATATTGTTATATTCCGTAGTTTTAGCCGAGGCTGACATCCAAAACGGTGAGGCATTCAGCAAATTGCAAACCATCACTTCGTAATCATCAACACCGCCGTGCAACAACAGATTTTCAAAAAATTTCCGCCGATTATTTTCATCCACCAAAATTTCATCTAAATTATGGTAAGCCACATCTTTGTGTGTCAGACCGAACAGTGCCGAAGCCTTGTTGTTGATGGTCAAAAGCTTGTTATCGTCGGCGCGGGTTATGATAATCGGAAACGGCGATGTGTTAATCATATTTGATATTTGCAAATTCAGCTTGTCAATAATGTTCCATGAGTGTTTCAAATCTTCGTGATACATACCAAAACGCATAAAAATAACGGCAACGGCAAAAATATAAATCCACAGCCAGTTAAAAATATTAAGATTCAACCAGTTATACTGATAGAAGAAAGCTGAAACGCTGATTTTGCTCATCAACATAAACAACGACAGGCTGAGCAGAAAATAGCCTATATTGGTTTGTCGATATAAACATACCAAACTGCTCAAAAACAAAAGGGATATACCCAAAATCAAAAACATCGGCCGCAGAGATAAGGCAAATTCCGAATTATAATCAATGAATGAATAATAAACGCACAAGGTTGCCGCCAAGGTGGTATAAATAGTCAGCGCTTCGCGGTTGGCTAACCGATGATTATACAATTCCGTGGCGGAGTTAATCCATAAAATGGAAATCAAAGCGGATAACAGCGTAAGCACAAATCTCACAAAATTGCCGTTCAGTCCTATTTTATATAATATATGGTCTTGAGTGGCAATATAAGTGAGTAAAATCAACATCAGTCCACCGAGCTGAAACAAAAAAAGACCGCGGAAATCCTTGGAATCGCGCACCAAAAACACCGAACTGATCCCGATAAAAAGCGACATAATGCTGAAAAGCATATTGTAGCCGGAATAAAATATATTTGTACTTAACATAATTACACCGTTTTAAAATTGTTTATATGCAGATAGTACACTTAAATATCATAAAAACAAACATTATTTAAAAAAAATGATGAAAAAAATTTTTTATGGGTGTAAAGTGTAGCTGTTCTTAAATTTAAGGAGATAAAAATGACCTATACAGCTCCCGAGTATTACAGTCACGATTTTAAATTGAATATAGAAAAACTTCCGACTACGCAAACCGACCGTGTGGCTCGTAAAATATCGTGGTGGGGATTCGGTTGCGGCTTGATATTTGTTTTGTTGGGCACCTTTGAAATTATTGCCTATTTTTTGCAAAACAGCGATGAAAGCTATGATTTCGGTACCGATATGAATTTGACGGCACACCAACTGTTTGTTATACGCTATTCTTTTGATACGTTTATCGTGCTGTTCGGTCTGTTGATAATTCTTCTGTCGCTCATCGCCATGCATCGGCGCAAAGAGATTTATTTTGACGGGGAAAATGTTAAGGTAATACATCATTCGTTGTTGGGAGCTCCGCAAGTTTTGATCGACAAACTCTACGCATATACCGGTGTTTTGCTGACAGTGGAATATTTCCAGTTCGGGCTGATGAATCGTAATCGCTACATTATAGAACTCTATCACCAAGACCCGAAAAAACGGGTGCCGCTATACATTTCCACCGATGGCAACGATGTTCGCAAAAAGTGGGAATATTACGCCGCAAAATTGAAAATACCGGCGTTGTTTATGACCGACCGCGGTTTAGTTTCGCGCAACCATAACGAGTTGAGCAAAACTTTGGTGACCATGGCAAAGCGTTGGAATGCGGAAATATTGCCGAATGATGAGAAAACCGCACCGTTATCCATACAATATAAACGCAAAAAAGATAAGGTTATTTTTCGCGAACGCCGACTGTTTTTTGACGTTTATTCGATTTTATGTATCGCCAGTGCGTTGGCCTTGGGTGTGTTCATCGCGGTGGCAATCAAAAGTTATGCTGTATTGTTGCCGCTTATCGGCTTTTGGGGTTTTGCCGGCCTGTTGTTGTTATGTATGGCAACGATTATATTTATTGCGGCTTGCATCTTGAGCAAGGATGTGTTGATTATCACTCGTTCGGAGGTGGTACTCGGACATAATCTCTCGATTCTGCGTATGGATGCGGAATTTTTACCCAAGGAAGATATAGAATCCGTCGATATCGGCTATAATCCGCTTACCGAACGCTATTATCTCTCCGTGATTTCGCACGACAACAGCATAGTTTTCGGCAAAAATATGCCGATTGAAGACCTGCGCTGGTTGCGCGGCTGTGTCATTAGAGAAATAGTAAAGTAAAAAATGATTTGCTTTATATTTTGTTTTTTGTTATGAATGAAAAAAATTAAAACAGTTATCTGAAAAAAAGGAAAGAAAAATGGCTAAAACAGTAAAAAACAAAAAAGAACCCGCGGTAAAAAACAATGTTGTTACCAAACCGGCGGCTAAATCTCCGGTGCGCGGTCGTCGTGATTTGTCGGACGTTAATCCGGAATTGACCGACGCGTTTATTCAAGAGGTTGATGAGGATGTCAAAAACGATAATCTGAAAGAGTTGTGGAATAAATATGGTTTGTTGATTGTCGCTTTTGTTGTATTGGCCGTTTCCGCGGCGATTTCGTTTGATAAAATTCAGGCATGGAAGATGTTGCGCAACCAAAACCGCACTCAAGAATATATGGCGGCGGCGCAGTTGCAACCTGATGCCAATGAAACTATTGCCGCATTGCAAAAAATTTCAGCCGATAATCAAGGTATATTCAGCGATTTTGCCAAGTTGCAGATAGCTAATGTTTTGCTTTCCGAAAACAAGCAGGATGAAGCTTTTGCCGCTTTGGAAAAATTGCAGGAAGATAAACAAATTAATGAAGAAGTTAAAAATATCGCGCTGATTAAATTGGCTACATATAAGGTAGATTCTCTCGGATATGAGGAATTTGCCAAGTTGTTGCAACCGTTGCTTGAGACCAAAAATTCATGGACTCCGGCCGCACAGGATTTGTTGGCAATGTCAGCAATCAGAAACGGCAACGTTGAAGACGCTAAAGAAATTTATGGAAATATTTTGAAAATAAAAGACTTGCCGGAAAGTTTCCGCAATCGAATTCAAGATATGTTGTCATCAATCAGCGATATGTAATTTTCAGAGGTAAATATGCTTAAAAAAAGTGTTTTGTTGGGATGCGGATGTTTGTTGTCCGTATTGGCATTGGGAGCGTGCACCAAAAAGGAATTGCCTGTAGGCACGCGTATTTCGGTATTAACCGAATCAACCGCAATTAAACCTGATGTAACCAACGGTTCGGCTCAAATTAAAATTGCCGGAACAACGTCGGGTGACTGGTTGCAAAAAGAGGCCAATGCACGTCACGTTATGCCGAATGCTTCGGTCAGCACCGATTTTAATAAACAATGGAAGTCGGATTTCGGCACAGGAAGCTCCAAGCGCGAAGTGTTGATGGCGCGTCCGCTCGTTAAAAACAATACGGTTTATACTCTGGATGCCGAGGGGCGTTTGAGCGCGTTCAATCTGACCGACGGTGAAAATCTGTGGCAGGTGGAATTGGTGGCCGAAAATGATAATATCGGCGATATGGCGCTTAAAGGGGTAGGCCTTGCCATTGATAAAAACACAATTTACATCACCACCGGATTCGGAGTGGTAGTGGCAGCCAAAACCGCCGACGGCAGTAAGATTTGGGAAAAGAATTTGGGAATGCCGCTCCGAATTGCACCGACGATTGCGGCCGGCAAAGTTTTCGTACAAAGCGCCGACAATCATTTCTTTGCATTGAGTGCCGACAATGGCAGTATATTGTGGGATTATGACACGGCTATGGAAAATACCACTTTGATGGGCGGTGCTATGGCGGCATACAGCTCCGAAAATGATATGGTTATCGCCGGATTTTCCAACGGCGAAGCGCAGGCATTCGGTGCTAATATCGGTACAACGTTATGGGCAACTGATTTGGTGGAAAACAGTTATGCTTATTCTTCGACCTATTTGCACACCATTAAGGCATCGCCGATTATAGACGGTAATATAGTTTATCTTTTGGGCAGTGCCGATGTGTTTACGGCAATTGATATGCGCAGCGGTGCGCCGAAGTGGCAGAAGAAAATCGGCGGCACTTTAACGCCGGTGCTGTCGGGCAATACTTTGTTTGTGGTTACCAATAACAATGAGCTGATTGCCGTTGATAAGGAAAAAGGGAACGTTCTGTGGGCCACACCGCTTGATTTGGGTAAAAAAGCCGCCAAAATCACGGTTCATGCACCTGTTATGTTAAATAATCAGTTGGTAGTTGCGCTGTCCGACGGTAATGTGTTGATTTTCAGCCCGCAAACCGGCAAACAAATAGATAAGTTTGACACGGACGAGGATTTGAACTCGGCACCGATTGCGGCCGGAGGTTATATTATCTTCACGACCTCAAACGCTAAAATCGTGGCCTATAAATAGGAGAAAAACGTGCTTAAAGTTGCAGTCATCGGACGTCCTAATGTTGGCAAGTCGACGCTTTTTAACCGCTTGGTCGGAAAAAAACTGGCTATTGTGCACGATATGCCGGGGGTGACGCGTGACCGCAAAATGGCACCGGCCAAGTTTAAGGACTTGGATTTGGAAGTGATTGACACCGCCGGTTATGAATATTCTACTACCGACAATATGGAAAGCCGGATGTGGTTGCAAACACAAATGGCCATAAATGATGCCGATGTGTGCCTGTTTTTGTTTGATGCCCGCGCCGGAGTGCAACCTTATGACGAGCAGTTTGCCGACTTGGTACGCCGCACGCATAAACCGGTGATTTTATTGGCTAACAAATGCGAGGGCAAACAGCAGGAAAACGGTATCGGCGAGGCATATAAACTCGGGCTCGGCGATCCGATAATTTTTTCGGCCGAACACGGTATCGGCTTCGATTCGCTTTATGTGGAACTGATGCATTTAGACGAGGAAAAGCAGAAAAAAGAGGCCGAAACCCCGCAAGTTGCAACAATAGGGATGCTTCCCGAAGATTTTGAGCCGATAAAAGATAACCGTCCGATTCAGGTGGCGTTTGTCGGTCGACCGAATGTCGGAAAATCAACATTGGTTAATGCGTTGTTGGGCGAAAACCGTATGCTGACCGGTCCGGAAGCCGGCATGACACGCGATGCCATCACTACCGAATGGAGCTGGCAAGGGCACAAATTTAATCTGGTGGATACCGCCGGTTTACGTCGCCAATCCAAGGTGGTGAACAGCTTGGAAAAAATGTCGGTGGAAAGCACCAAATATGCGGCCAATATGGCGCAGGTGGTGGTGTTGGTATTAGATGCCGATGCGGTTTTGGATAAGCAAGATTTGACGATTGCCCGCAATGTGTTGGATGAGGGCAGAGCGTTGGTAATTGCCGTCAACAAGTGGGATATTGCCAAGCGCAAAGAAACGCTTGAAAAGTTGAATTATAAATTGGAAACTTCATTGACACAGGCCGCCGGAGTGCCGACCGTAACCATTTCGGCGCTCAAAAAAGAAGGCCTTGATAAGCTGATGCGCGCGCTGTTGAAGGTGTATGAACGTTGGAATATGCGGATTCCGACCGCGCCGCTCAACAAGTGGTTTGCCGATGTGCAGGAACAAAATCCGGCGCCGCTCGGCAAGAATAAACGCCGTATCAAGCTGAAATATATCACCCAAGCCAAAACCCGTCCGCCGTCGTTTTATATTTTTTCGAGCAATCCGGAGGGCTTGCCGGAATCGTATTTCCGCTATTTGCTCAACAGTTTGCGCCAGACTTTCAATATGGGCGGGATTCCGATTCGCATTACCGTGCGCAAGGCGGATAATCCGTATGCGGATAAAAAATAGAATAAAACAGTCATTCCTCGAGGTGCGCGGTGCGTCACCTCGTCAAGGAATCTTATCTTTGCGTAGCGTAATTTTTATATGATTCAGAAGTGGCACTGATGTGCCAAAAGTCGAGATCCCTTGACGCACGGACACGCTGTGCCGTGCGAGGGATGACATTCTATGTCTTGATGACGCAAGGCGGATAATCCGTATGCAGATAAAAAATAATCGCATAAAAAAAACTAAGCAAAAGAGGGTTAACTCTCTTGCTTAGTATTTTTCTTTTCAAGCTCTTCGCGTATGATTACGCGAATTGCTTTGAGAATAAATGTTATTGTCAACACGACACTAACGGAGACAGTTGTCTCCATTACTATCATTGTCACAAAATCATTGTTTTTTACAGCCATGATGGCTGCAAAAAAACCAAAAACGATACCAATAACATTTACAATGATATAAAAGATATTACTCTTCATACCAGATAATCAGAATTTTTACCCAGCCCTGATTTCCATACGGCATTGTCATATTGACTTACTGAATCCAACACTGAAGTTTGGTCTTTAACACAATATCGATACGAATTTTAAGTCATAACCACATCTCGTCGCTATGGGAGTTTATCAGGCTCCTGTTTCGTAAAGTCATCGTGCTTCAATTCCAAACGGTTGGATAAAGCTTGTCAATAAAGGTTCTCCGCAAAACATCAATGTTGCCATCAATATCCGCGGAATTATTATATTTTTTTATTTATCTAATTCAAACACAAAAGGATTATGCCTGAAGATAAATAAACACAAAATGTGTATTTAAATCTCAAACATAATCCCTAATTTTATCAACTTCAGTTTACAATATTTTTCGGTATAAGTCAAGCAAAACAGATGCCGTCGGTAATGCCCAAAAAAAAGCCGCCTCATTGCTGAAACGGCTGTTTTTTCGGTGTTTGCAAATTAATATCTTTGCTGATTTATCGTTCTTTGTTGATTAATCGGCAAGGTATCCTGAACCTTTTGGTTGCGGGCGTAGCGGTCGAGTTTTTCACCCCAGTTATCTTGCGAAACATAATAAGCACCGCAAGCCACAACAATCGTCAGCATCAAAACAATCAAATGCCCGAACGAACTTTTGAAAGTGGCCCACCAATCAACTTTATTGCTGTTCGGAATATACTCGTGTTTCAGCACCAAAGCATAAATCAGACAAATTCCCCACAGCGCAACGTAAACATACGGAATTGAGGCCAACTGGCGATAGTTGTGCAATCCGTAATAAAAGACGATGTATCCGCTGATACCCAAACCGATGAGCACAATCGGGTTCAACAATATGCTTAAAATAAGTTTGATAAAAGATCCCATTTATTTTCTCCGTAAAATTATTTTGCCTCTTATGTTAAGCACATTTGTTGATACAATCAAGCATAATTTTTGCTTGTGCCGCGGCAATTTCCGCATTTTCGTCTTCAATTTTGAGGCGCAATACCGGCTCCGTTCCCGATTTGCGAATAATCAGCGAACCGTGTCCGTTCAAATTGGCGTTAACCTCATCAATGCATTTTTTTACTTCGGAGTTTTCGAGGATTTTACCGATGATTTCTTTGTTTTCAAAACGCAGATTGTGTGCTTCGGTCGGGAACGGTTGAAATACCGGAAAGATTTCGCTGACTTTTTTGCCGCTTTCTTTAATCCCCAAACAAACCACAATCGCCGCCAGCATGGCGTCGCCGGTACGCGAGTAATCGCTCAACACCATGTGGCCGGATTCTTCGCCGCCGAGATTGCTGCCGACTTCACGCATTTTTTCTATAACGTAGCGTTCGCCGACCGCCGAAGCATAATGTTCCAAGCCGAGCGAGCGAATGTATTTGCCCAAGCCCATATTGGAATAAAGAGTGGAAACAACGGCGTTGCCTTTTAACAAATTATGCTCTTTTAAGTATTTGGCCAAATAAGCAATGATTTGGTCGCCGTTGAGCCGTTTGCCGTTCTCGTCGCAAATAATGATTCTGTCGCCGTCTCCGTCAACTGCCACGCCGAGCATACAGCCGTTTTCAATCACTGTCTTGGCCAGATTTTCGGTGTGTTGTGAACCGCAATTTTCGTTGATGTTGTAGCCGTCCGGAGTATCGGATAAGCTGATAACATCGGCGCCGAGGTATTTGAATACATACGGCAGAATATCGGAAAACGCACCATTGGCCGAATCTAGCGCTATTTTCATACCGTGCAGAGCATTGTCTCCGGCCAGAGAATTGACTGCATCGAAATAATCATCAATCCCGCATTCGGCCGGAATAACATCGCCGATTTTGTGTGAGTCGTAATTCGGTGTCGTCGATTCTTGCATCAGTGCTTCCACTTTGGCGGTGTCAGTATCGGAAAATTTGTCGCCGTCTCGATTGATAAGTTTAATACCGTTATCTTTATACGGATTATGCGAAGCCGTAATCATGATACTCATATCGACTTCAAACTCCGGTGTAAGCGTGGTGCAAAGCGGTGTCGGAATAACCCCCAAGTTGAGTACATCGACTCCTTGCGCGGCAAAACCGGCTGCAAGCGCGCTGAACAGCATCGGACCGGAAATACGTGTGTCGCGTGCAATCGCCACCCGATGATGATTGATACAAAAATTTTTCCCCAGCACATTACCCAGTTTTAAGCAAAAATCAACCGTCAGCGGATATGTGTTGGCCACTCCGCGCATCCCGTCCGTTCCGAAAAGTTTATCTGCCATATTGTTTTCTCCCGTTAATTTTTTGAGTCAAAAAGAGCCGCTTTGCGGGCGGCTCTCAAAAGACTTAATGATATTAGAATACGTAACGTAAACCGCCATAAAATTCGTGTGCTTTAACATCCATTTTGTGGATGGAGCCCATATCATAATAACGGTAACCGGCATCAACATTGAACTTATTTGTAACTTTCAAAGTCAAACCGCCACCAACAGACCAAGTGAACTTCGTCGGAGTATTATTGAATACACCGGCCAAATCTTCGGAAGGTTCACCCGGAACATTCAATTCGTCGTGATATTTCATCTTGGTAAAACCGATACCGGCGCTAACATACGGAGACCACCAGTTATACGGCAAAAAGTCGATATAATGATTCCACATAAAAGAGTGTGTCTGGAAAGATAAATCAGAACTCGCTCCGCCGAAACTGAGTGACCAGTCATCTTTATCACGCCATACATATTCAAGTTCGGTACGATAGTAGTTATAACGATAACCCAAAGCCGCGCCGATCATCCAAACGTGAGAATCCAATTTATCCATATTCATATTGTTCTTTTTGGAATAGTCGTGCTTGGTTGCACCGGAACGAATACCCAAGTATATACCGTTACAATCAGCCATGGCTTCTTGAGCCGCAAAAATGCCCAATACCAAAGCCGAAGTTGCCAATAACAATTTTTTCATATAAAAACTCCTTTCTTACAGTTATTCTAGTCATAAAATAACCGATAATACTTAAGATTTAATTAAAAGTTGTGAAAAGGCTTAAAAAACATTGATTTTAAGATAAAATCGGGTTATTTCTTTTAGGAAGGCAATCGGATAGCTGCGTCTCGGAAAGGAAAATCCGAAGATGAGGAAAGTCCGGGCTTCACGGAAACAGGATACCGGATAACGTCCGGCTGGAGCAATCCACGGGAAAGCGCCGCAGAAAGTTACCGCCGTGTATATCGCGGTAAGGTTGAAAAGGCGAGGTAAGAGCTCACCGCGTGTGCAGTAATGTATACGGCAAGGCAAGCCCTATCCGATGTAAGACCAAATTAGGAGAGTTTAATGTTTTGCATTAAATTATACGGGGTGTTTCCGACCCGCTCCAGAGGTAGGTCGCACCAGTCAAGCGGAGACGTTTGGCGCAGATGAATAGCTATCGCACAAAATCTTTGTCTTTCGAGATAAAGCAAATTGTGTACAGAACTCGGCTTATAGATTGCCTTCAAAATGATTTAAGGGGAGATTAAAATGCCACAAAAAACATTATCGCGTGAAGTTGAAATTATCGGAATCGGGTTACACAGCGGTTGTGAAAGCAAGCTTAAATTCAAACCGGCACCGGAAAATACCGGTATTGTGTTTGTACGCACGGATTTGAACAACAACAATCGTTTTCCGGCGCTTTATTCGGCAGTTGTCGATACACGTAACTGCACCTGTTTGGGCAATGCCGATAAACAGGTCGTCAGCACTATCGAACATATTATGGCGACATTGGCTATTTTGCAAATAGATAACGCGGAAATTGAAGTGAGCGGTCCGGAAGTTCCGATTATGGACGGCAGTGCAAAAGTTTTTTATGAGGCATTGCAAAAAGTGTCGTTAGTTCAGCAAAATGCGCCGAAAAAATATCTGCGGGTTAAACAGACTGTAGAATTTAAAGACGATAAAGAAAATTATATTGTTTTGCGGCCGGCAGATGCGCTCAAAATACATTTTATCATCGATTTCCCGTCAAAAATCGTCGGACATCAGGAATTTAACGGACAAATCACGGCAGATGTTTTTGCCAGAGAAATCGCTCCGGCGCGGACATTTTGCGAAAAATATCAGGTGGACTACCTGCAGTCAATCGGCCTGATTAAAGGCGGCAGTTTGGATAATGCCGTGGTTTTGGACGGCGAGACGATATTAAATGAGGGCGGTTTCAGGGTTGATAACGAATGTGTCAACCACAAAACGTTGGATTGTATCGGTGATATGCTGACTTCGGGATATGCCATAAAAGCCGAGGTTGAAGCTTATCATACCGGACATTTCCACAATAACGAGGTTTTGAAAAAATTGTTTGCGAATGCAGAAAATTATGAGATAGTTGAGGGTTAAAATGCAAAAAAAATACGGAATATTATTCGGAATATTAATGTTGAGCGGTTGCGCTTCGAATATAGATATGGATTCGATGTCGGCCGAAGATTTGTATAATCTGGCTTATGAAAATTTGGGACAAACCAAATATGCCAAAGCTGCGGAAATATTTGAAAAAGTCGAAACCGATCACCCGTATTCCGGTTGGGCGGTAAAGTCTAAATTGATGGGTGCTTTTGCCTATTATAAAGATGAAAAATATGACGAAGCGATTATGGCGGTTGACCGCTTTATTAAATATCATCCGGGCAACAAAGATGTTCCGTATGCATTGTATTTGAAGGGTATGTGCTATTATGACCAGATTTCGTCGGCAGAAAGAGATCAGGGCGATACCGCTATGGCTGCCGATACGTTTCAGCGTTTGATAGCGTTATATCCTGACAGTAAATATGCCAAAGACGCTATGGGTAAAATGAATTTAACCGAGGATTATAAGGCCGGACAGGAAATGATTATTGCCCGCTATTATTTGAATGAAGGTAATTATCTGTCGGCGCTCAATCGCTTTAATGTAATTCTTGAAGAATATCAGACTACCATTCAAATTGAGGAAGCACTGTATCGCGAAGTTGAAATTTATGCCATTTTGGGACTCAATAATTACGCCGACGGTTATTACAAAATTTTGCAAAAGAATTATCCGGACGGTAAATGGACGGCCAAAGCGGCTAAGATTATGGAAAAAATCGGTAAGGATTCACAGCCGGGGGTAACCTCCTTGGCAACGGATACCAAGATTGAAAAAGCGGCAGAAAAAGCCGAAGAAAAAACGGAAGAGAAGAAAGGCTGGTTCAGCGGTTGGTTCGGTTCGGACGATAAATCCGCCGAGCCGGAAGAGGTAACCGAGGCTAAAGAAACGGTTGCCGAAACCGAAGAAAAAACGGAAAAGAAAGGTTGGTTCAGCGGGTTATTCAGCGGCGGCACTTTGGCAGATGACGGGGAAGGTGCCGAATAATGCTTAAATCCTTATCAATTAGAAATGTGGTTTTGATTGATAAGCTGGATTTGGACTTATCTTCCGGTTTTACCGTTTTGAGTGGCGAAACCGGAGCCGGTAAGTCTATTTTGTTGGATTCGCTGGGGTTGGTTTTAGGACGACGCGCCGAAGCTTCGATGATAAGACACGGCTGCGATAAACTCGCTGTCAGCGCGGTTTTTGAATGTCAGACTCCCAATAAACCTTTGCAAAAACTGTGTGAAGAACACGATTTGGAATATGAAAGGGAGATAATTATCAGCCGCACGCTTTCCGCTGACGGACGCGGTAAGATATTTTTCAATGATTATCCGATAACCCAGCGCCTGCTTAAAGAAATCGGGAATTGTCTGGTTGAAGTGCACGGGCAATTTGATAATCAGGGGTTGCTCAATTCCGAAACACATTTGAGCGTATTGGATGCGTACGGAAATTATGCCGCAACGCTTGATGAGGTACGTCGGACATACAGCACATTTAAAGATGCGCAACGTCTGCGGCAACAAGCGGAAGATGAACTGGCAACGGTGCAGACGGAAGAAGAAAATTTAATGCATTGGATTAAGGAATTTGCTCAAGTTAAGCCGCAGGTCGGGGAGTTGGCGGAATTGGAACAAAAACGCCGCTATATGATGAATGCCGAAAAAATCGCTGATGGATTACAAGCGGCGCATAATTCGTTGTATCAGCAGAGTATCGGCGTGCGTGAGGCATTACGACAGGCGCAGGCGGCGATTGCGCGGGTAAATGCCGTGACCGATGACAAATATACCGGTATTTATGAAATGCTGGATACTGCCTTGGTAAATGTTGAGGAGGCCGATACGGAAATTGACGGGGCTTTGAACGAAATCGACGTTAATCAAAACGATGCCGACAAATTGGAAGAACGTCTGTTTACCTTAAAAGATTTGGCGCGCAAACATCATGTTACGGTTGATGATTTACCGGAAGTATGGCGGCAAATGGAAGAAAAAATCGCGCATCTGGAGCACGGACGCGATGATTTGGAAACTTTACGCAAAAACGAGGAGCAGGCACGCGGCGTATTTTTGAAAATATCACGCAAATTGCATGAGTTGCGTTTGGCGGCGGCACAAAAACTCGACTCCGGAGTTATGGCGGAATTGCCGGCGCTTAAAATGGAAAAAGCGCAGTTCAAAACCCAGATTATGCTTAAAGAAGAAAATAAATGGAACGAAAGCGGCGGTGATGAAGTGTGCTTTTTGGTTTCCACCAATGCGGGAACACCGTTCGGTAATCTGAGTAAAATTGCTTCCGGCGGCGAATTGGCGCGGTTTATGTTGGCACTTAAGGTTAATTTGGGCCGAGTCGGCACGGTTGAAACGATGATTTTTGATGAAGTTGATACCGGTATCGGCGGTGCCACGGCGCAAGCAGTCGGCGAAAAATTGGCCGCGTTGGGTAAAGACAAACAGGTTTTGGTAGTGACTCATTCACCGCAGGTGGCTGCATTCGGCAGTAATCACTTTAAGGTAGAGAAAACAAGTGTCGATGGAATAACTTTAACGAGTGTTCGTTTGCTTTCCGCAGCCGAAAAACGCGAAGAAATAGCCCGAATGCTTTCCGGTGAAATTATCAGCGACGAGGCCAGAGCCGCGGCAAAGGTCCTGATAGGAGCATAAATGGCGGGAATCAAACACGGCACCGAAGTTATCAAAAACTATGTAAAAATTGCTCCGGTCAATCCCGGTGTTTATCGTATGCTTGATGCCGATAATAAGGTTTTGTACGTCGGCAAGGCTAAAAATATCAAAAAACGCATTACGGCCTATACGCATTTCGAGCGGCTTCCCGATCATATTAAACGGATGGTGGCGGAAGTCGAAAAAATGGAGTTTATCATTGTTGAAAACGAAGCCAAAGCTTTGTTGATGGAAAATGATTTAATCAAGCGCTTGGAGCCGAAATATAATATTTTGCTTAAAGATGATAAGACGTTTCCGCACCTGATGATAAATCTGGCGGAGGATTTTCCGGCGTTGCGTAAGAGCCGCGGTACTCGCCGTGACAAGTGTAAATATTTCGGGCCGTTTGCCAGCGCAACCGCGGTCAATAATGTGATGGATATAATCCAAAAAACGTTTCGTTTGCGCTCGTGCCGCGACAGCGTTTTTAACAATCGCGAACGTCCGTGTATGCTGTATCAAATCAAGCGCTGCAGTGCTCCCTGCGTCGGCAAAATCAGCCGCGAAGAATATCATAAAACGGTTGATGAAGTGGTGGCGTTTTTGGAAGGTCGCAACAGTGAATTAAAAGAAAAATGGTCGGCGCAAATGCAGGCGGCGAGCGCTGCCGAGGACTTTGAAACCGCGCTGATTTTGCGCGACCGGATTCGCACTCTCAGCAGCATTCAGGGCGGATATAACGTTGAATATGCCGATATTATGTCGGCGGATGCGGTGGCGGCGGTCAAGCATAAAAATATGGTTTGCATTCAGGTGTTCTTTATCCGTTCGGGGCAAAATTGCGGCAATATCCCGTATTTTCCGAAACAGGCGCGCGAGATGAGCGAGGAAGAAATTTTGGAAGGTTTTTTGAGCACTTTTTATGCCGAGCATTTACCGCCGAAAGAAATTTATGTGTCACACGATTTGGAAAATAAGGAGTTTTTAGAGGAGGCTATCGGCACCAGAATCAATCGTTATCAGAAGGGCAATAAAGCCAAGTTGATTGAGCGGGCACGCGAAAACGCTTTTGCCGCAATCGAGCGCAAATTGGCGGAAAGTGCAACGGTTGAGGCCAATCTGACGGAAATGCAGAAATATTTTGATTTGCCGCGGATTCCGCAACGTATTGAAGTTTATGACAATTCGCATAATCAGGGCAGTTATGCGGTTGGAGCAATGATAGTGGCTACGCCGGAAGGATTCGATAAAAAATCGTATCGCACTTTCAACATAAAATATACCGAAAACACCAACGACGATTTTGCCATGATGAAAGAGGTTTTGTTGCGCCGCTTTGAGCGGATGAGCGAGGAAAATCGTCCGGATGTGATTTTGCTTGACGGTGGTTTGGGGCAGTTGCACGCAGTACACGAAGCTTTGAGCGGTTATGATTTGTCGGGTATTACGATTATAGCTATTTCCAAAGGGCCGGAGCGTAATGCCGGTAAAGAATTTTATCATATTTTGGGGCGAGATAGTTTTGATTTGCCGTTCCAATCTCCGATAGCATTTTATATGCAGAATATACGTGATGAGGCGCACCGTTTTGCCATCGGAACGCATCGTAAAAAACGAGCCAAATCAATGTTTAAGTCGGCAATAGATGAGATTGAGGGCATAGGGGCAAAACGCAAGCGCGATTTACTCAATTTCTTCGGTTCGGTTGAACAAATCAAATCGGCAAGTGTTTCCGACTTGCAAAAAGTTGATGGAATCAGTAAAAAAACGGCGGAAAACATATATAAATACTTCCATAATTAAAAAAAATGTTTATAGTTAAGCATTATATTAACGCTAATATTTATATTTTAATGGGGGTACTCTCGTGTATAACTTACCGAATATTTTAACCTTATCGCGGATTGCGGTTATTCCGCTGATTTTTGTTTCTATTTACATTCATTCATTTTTGTGGGCTATGTTTGCCGGAGCATTGTTTATTGCCGCTTCCATAACCGATTATCTTGACGGCTATTTGGCGCGTGCCCGCAATGAAACATCTTCTTTCGGCCGTCTGCTGGATCCGATTGCCGATAAATTGTTGGTGGCAACGGCACTGGTGGTGATTCTTACCAAAACCTATTATGACGATAACGGGGTGTTGCAACACTACTATATTTGGAATGGTACCATAATTGCCGCATTTGTGATTCTTTGTCGCGAAATTTTAGTTTCCGGTTTGCGCGAGTTTTTACGCGAAGTTAATGTCGGCTTGCCGGTTACAAAATTGGCAAAATGGAAAACCGCTTTTCAGATGACAGCACTTTCGATGATGATGTTCTGTGAATTGTCTCTGTTTTGGGGATACTTGGGCGAGTTCCTGTTGTGGGTGGCCGCGGCTCTGACCTTTATTACCGGTTATCAATACTTCCAGAAAAGCTTGGATTATGTAAAAGCCGAAGAAGCGCAAAGAGTTATGGCTGCCTTAAAAGCGGTGGCGGCCAAAGTGGTAAATACATCCAAAGCCGTGGTGGCGGCCGGCAAGAAAACAGCTGCCAAGAAAATAGCCGCAGTCAGAAAAGAAAAAAATTCAGAGACTGCAGTGGCAGAAGTTCCGGCTAAAGCTCCGAAAAAGGCAGATAAAACACCGGCTCGGAAAAGTACTGCCGGTAAAACCATAAAGAAAAAGGCTGCGTCAAAGGCAAAGACAAAAGCAACAAAATAACAGGCAAAAGATATGCAAAAAGAACGTGCGCATATTTTGGTGGTTGATGATGATTTGCGTTTGCGCAATTTATTGCAGCGCTATTTGCAGGAAAACGGTTTTATTGTTACCGGAGCCTGCGATGCCGAAAATGCGCGGATGTTTTTGCAACAATATCGGTTTAATCTTTTGATTGTTGATGTGATGATGCCGAATGAAAGCGGTATTGAATTTTTGCAAAAATTACGCCGAGACAGTGATGTGCCGGCCATTGTTCTGACGGCGATGGGCACCACCGAAGACAGAATCTGCGGTTTGGAGGCTGGGGCCGATGATTATTTACCTAAGCCGTTTGAGCCTAAAGAGTTGGTGTTGCGCATAAATAATATTTTGCGACGAGTGCCGGAAGCAAAAGCTGACAATGCCTCTGTCTTGAAAATGGGCGATTGTGTATATGATATGAATAAAAAAGAGTTCCGCCACAAACAAGAGGGAATTATTCATATTACGCCGGTGGAGCAGATGATTTTGAGTATATTGGGGCAAAAAAGCGGGCAAATTTTTACGCGCGAACGGTTGGCGGAAATGTTGGGAAGCGGGCAAAATCCGCGTTCTATTGATGTACAAATTACGCGGTTGCGCAAAAAAATCGAGACGGACAGTAAAAATCCGCGTTATTTGCAAACCGTGCGCGGTAAGGGGTATATGTTACTAACAGAATAGGAGTAAAAAATGCATATCAGATTTCCTAAAAAAGTAGATAATTTTTTAACGATAATGAAACGCAAATTGTTGCCGAAGACGATGTTCTTCCGCACAATGTTGCTGATTTTTATTCCGCTGATTGTGGTGCAAGTGGTTTCAATTTATGCCTTTTTGGACGGTAACTGGAAACGCGTTGGTCGCCATTTGTCCGAAAATCTGACCGAGAATATGGCGTTTGTGATTCAGCTTAAAAACGACGGAGTTGATTTTGAACGGGTGCGTCAGTTGGCTACAACGCTGTATAATCTTGACGTAACATTTTATGATAATGACAACAAACATTCGGTATGGCGCGAAAATAAAAAGAACTATCACTTTGCTACCAAATATCTGGAAGATGCTCTGAAAAAACAATTCCCGTTGGCCAATACCGAGATTTTTCTGACACAGCACCATTCAAATTTGGATGTTTTGGTGGATACCGACCAAGGGTTATACGTCTTCGATACTCCGGCAAAAAATATTTTCAGTTCGTCTATTTTCGGATTCGTTATCTGGATGATAGGCTGCGGCTTACTTTTGTTTGTGGTGGCGGCTCTGTTTTTGCGAGTACAGGCACGCTCGATTTCGCAGTTGGCGGAAGCGGCCGAAGATTTCGGTAAAGGTATCAACACCAAATTCAAACCGTACGGTTCGATTGAAGTGCGTCGTGCCGGTTTGGCCTTTACCAAAATGAAAGAGCGCATTATGCGCCAAATTTCCGAAAGAACGCAAATGTTGGCCGGTGTTTCACACGACTTGCGTACACCTCTGACACGAATGAAACTGCAAATGGCAATGTTACCGGACAGCAAGGAAAATCAGGAGTTTATACAAGATATTGATGAGATGGAAAAAATGCTCGACGGCTATTTGGCATTCGTCAGTGGTGAGGGCGGTGAGAAATCTACTTTCGTTGACTTGAACGAGATGATTTCCGGCATTATCAACAAATATCGCAAAAACTCCAATGCAATGGTGCGTTTTGCCACCAATTACGATGTCAGCGCCGTACAGGGGCGTGAGCAGGCTCTGCGCCGTGCCGTTACCAACATCATCGAAAATGCGTTTCATTATGGCGAAACCGTAGCAGTCAAGCTGGATAGCGATAACAAGCACGTCCAACTCAGTATCGATGACGACGGTCCTGGAATTCCGGCGGACAAGCGCGATGATGTATTCAAAGCTTTCTATCGTGTTGAAGGTTCGCGCAACAAAGATACCGGCGGTGTCGGTTTGGGTTTGGCCATAGCCAAAGACATCATAGTTTCGCATGGCGGTTCGATTGAATTATCAGACAGTGAGTTAGGAGGCTTGAGGGTACTCATTACCTTGCCCTTATAGAAGGTTGAGTAAGTATATTCGTCGCACCACCTACTCATGGTAGGCAAAAATCCGTATAATGGTCTGCTAATCAAAGAGCGTTTTTCTTATGTACCTCTTTTGTACACCGCGAAAAATGCTCTTTTTCTATCAGAACCATTCTCCGGATTTTTTTGGCTTATGTACCTTTTTGTTGTACACTGCGCCAACCCGCTTACTGCGTATTTACTTCATTCTCCGGATTTTTTTGGCTTATGTACCTTTTTGTTGTACACTGCGCCAACTAGCTTACTGCGTATTTACTTCATTCTCCGGATTTTTTTCTTATGTACCTCTTTTGTACACCGCAAAAAACGCTCTTTTTCTATCAGAACCATTCTCCGGATTTTTTGGGCTTATGTACCTCTTTTGTACACCGCGAAAAATGCTCTTTTTCTATCAGAACCATTCTCCGGATTTTCGTACGCCCTCCACATTTGATTATAAAATAAAATTATCTATATTCAATGAGTTATTGAGACATCTTTCATCTTATGTTTATATTCTTTTTTAATCATCTTTTTCTGTTCTTTGTACTTTTCCTTGGTCTGTTTAATGCAATCTTTGGTACTCATTGTTTCGTTGTTCAGACAGCTTTGCAAGTCGGCGCGCATATCCTTATCCATCTTTTTATATTCCTCCGAGTCTTTATAAGAGTGATCGCCGGCCATACAATCTGCAGCCGAAATACCGATTAAGGCAACCGTTAAAAGTGTAAAAATTTTTCTCATTTTTTTCTCCTTTGAATTTGTTAACAGTACGAATATATGCATTGTCAGCCGCATAACAATATGTTATAAAACATAATAATACATGGAGAAAAAAATGAATACTGCGGAAAAAATAAAATCGGTGCGCGATGTTGCCGCCGGATTGATTGTTTGCAACGGCTTAATCCTGATTGCTCAGCGCAAACACGGCAAAAGCTTGGAATATAAATGGGAATTTCCGGGCGGTAAGTTGGAAGATGGAGAAACCTTACAAGAGTGTTTGGCGCGTGAAATGATGGAAGAAATGCAACTGGAAGTTACAGTCGGTGAACATTTTATCGATTCCGCTTACGATTATGATTTCGGCACCATTATTCTGCACGCATATTGGGCGACTTGCGCCAGCCCAGATATTGCGGTTGTCAACGAGCACGAACAATATAAATGGGTTACGATTACAGAATTACCGCAATACGATTTTGCACCTGCGGATAAGCCGATTATTGCAGCCTTGTTGCGCCAAGCGTAAAAACGCATAAAATCGCTTTGTTTTTAAGATTAAGTTAACCGAATTAATATATTCTTTTCGGTAAGGTTAAGATTATATCTTAAAAGGATTATTTTAGGCAGAGCGGTGAAAAATGGCAGAAAAGAAAAACATCGGTTATATTGCGGCTATTAACGGCGGAGTTATTGAAGTGACGTTTCCGGAAAAATTGCCGGCGCTTTACAATGAACTGAAAATCGGTAAATTGGTGGCGGAAGTTCAAGGCTATATCAATCAGCAAAATGTACGCGCACTGGTAATGGGACCTACTCAGGGGTTGGCACGCCATGCCGAAGTTGTTGACAGCGGTCATCCGATTGAAGTTCCGGTCGGAGATGTGGTGTTGGGGAGAATGTTCAATATGTTCGGACAGCCGATTGATCACGCGGGTGAGCTTAAATCCAGACACAAACAATCGATACATGCCAAAGCTTTGCCGCTCAGCGAGCGTAGAGCCTCGTCAGAAATATTCATTTCCGGTATTAAAGCAATTGATTTGCTGGCACCGATGGAACGCGGCGGTAAAGCCGGTTTATTCGGCGGTGCCGGTGTGGGTAAAACCGTTTTGATTACCGAGCTGATTAACAATATGGTCGGGCGTTATGAGGGTGCCAGTATTTTCTGCGGTGTAGGCGAACGTTCACGCGAGGGCGAGCAATTATACCGTGAAATGAAAGACGCCGGTGTTTTGGATAAAACCGTGATGGTGTTCGGACAAATGAATGAGGCACCGGGGGTTCGTTTTCGGGTACCGCTGACCGGCTTGACTATGGCCGAATATTTCCGCGACAAAGAAAAAAAGGACGTGCTGTTATTGGTGGATAATATTTTCCGCTTTGTGCAGGCCGGTTCCGAGGTTTCGGTATTGCTTGGGCAAATTCCGTCGCGTGTGGGCTATCAGCCTTCGCTCGGGACCGATATTGCCGATTTGGAAGAACGAATTGCCTCAACCGCAAATGCGGCGATTACTTCGATTCAAGCCGTATATGTTCCGGCTGACGATTTTACTGATCCGTCGGCGGTGCATACTTTTGCCCATTTATCTTCGAGTATAGTTCTTTCGCGAGCACGGGCGGCTCAAGGGTTGTATCCGGCAGTTGATCCGTTGGCATCGGCGTCAAATATGTTGGTGCCGCAGATTGTGGGAGAACGGCATTATCGGGTGGCGATTGCCGTACGTAAATGTTTGGCGGAATATGAGGAATTGAAAGATATTATTGCCATGCTCGGTTTTGATGAATTGCCGGAACACGATCAACAAACGGTTTTAACCGCACGCAAATTGGAACGCTTTTTGACTCAGCCTTTCCATACTACTTTTCAATTTACCGGTATGAAAGGACGTTCGGTTGATTTGGAAAAAACAATCGAGGGCTGCGAGCGGATTTTGGCCGGAGAGTTTAACTATCTTTCCGAAAATGATTTCTTTATGGTGGGCGATATTGATGAAGTGCTGGCCAAAACCAAAGATAAAAAAGCCGCTTATGAACAATCGCTGAAAGAGAGTGCCTGATGAAGTTGACGGTGTTTACGCCTTTAGGGGAATTGCTAAAGTGCAAAATCAAAAAAATCACCGTTGAAACCTTAAACGGCTACTATACATTGTTGCCGAAACATATTGATTTTGCGGCAGCAATGAGCGAAAACATTGTTACTTATACCACCGAACAAATGCAGCAGAAATATTTGGCATGTCATCGGGGAATTGTGGTTAAAAAAGGCGACGCCGTAACCATAACGGTACAAAATGCGGTTGTCGGAGATACTCTTGATGAGTTGGCCGAGATAATAAATCGCGATTTTAAACAAGCCGATGAACAGCGCAAAGAACTCAACAGCGCCATGGCTCGTCTGGAACTGGGAATTATCCGCGGTTTTGGACAATTGAGTAAAGGAGATTTCAATGGCGGAATTTGAAAAATCGCAAAACAGCAAAGTACGGGACGAATTGGTTTATAAAGCCACTTTAATGAAACAGCGGCCGGAAGGGCATCCGCGCACTAATTTCGGAATGATAGCCTCTCTCGGCGGAGTAATTATTATTCCGATTTTGCTTGGAATATGGTTGGGCGGATATTTGGATGAAACTTGGCCGCAACGTTTTTCGTGGCGCTTGTCATTGCTGTTTATCGGATTTGTGTGGGGAACTTTCAATGCTTATATGTGGGTAGCGATGGAAAATCGTAAAATTGCCGAGTTGGACGCCAAAATGGACGCGCTGAAAAAAGGAGAAAAAAATGAATAGCGGATATTTTGAACAGATGTGGCAACAAGCGGAAGAATGGCGGTTGATTATCGCATTTATCTGCGGCATTGCGGTCGGATTGGTATATTTTTACAGTTTGCGCTGGAGTATAAATCACTATGGCGAGCTTGAGCATAAATTTAAGATTTATGCCCTGACGGCATTGTGCCGGATTGCACTGTTTTTCGGAGTTTTGATTTTAATCGGACACCGCAACATTGCCGTTATCCTGTTATATATCTTGGCATTTTTCCTGACTAAAGTGGTGATAATTTGGTTGGAAAAACGCAGATACGTTGCTGCCGATAACAAAAATGAGGTGAAAAAGTAATGGAATGCCGGACTGACTTTTCGCAATGGTTCGATTTACCGTGGCAAGATAAGCCCCTCGGTCTAGAAAGCTTCGACTCGATTATGTTGGTCGATTGCGGCAATTACGGCATTAACGTCACGATTTTCAATTCTTGGCTGGTAATAGCGCTGATTACATTGGTTTCGTGGTTGGTTACGCGCCGTATCAGCACCGGCAAAAATGTCTCAAAAATGCAGATTATTTTGGAAACATTGGTAATCTGGATGCAAAAAGAAGCTAAAGAGACCAGCGGTTCCGGCAGTCAGAAATATTTTTCTATGGCGCTGGGATTGTTCTGTTTTATCGTAACAGCCAATTTACTGACCTTTATTCCGTGGTTTCGCCCGCCGACTGCCTCGTTGAGTACGACTATGGCGTTGGCGCTGATTGTGTTTATGGCCATACCTTATTTTTCAATCAAAAACGCGGGAATAAAAGGCTATTTGAAAAAATTTATCGAACCGGTGCCGCTGTTGTTACCGATGAACATATTCAGCGAAGTGTTTTCGGTTTTTGCCATGGGGCTGCGTTTATTCGGCAATATGTTGAGCGGAGTAATGTTCGCCGGCATTTTGAGCGCGTTTATACCGTTTATAGCGCCGCTGACCATGCAGACGCTAGGCTTGCTGACAGGTTCGATTCAGGCGTATATTTTTGCTTTGTTGGCACTTGTATATACTTCAAGCGTCAAAAAGGAAGAAGAAACATCAATAACTTAATGTAAAGGAGAAAACAATGGATTCTTATGCAATTATCGGTGCGGTTTCGATTTTGGGAGCCTGTTTGTGTATGGGTATCGGCAGTATCGGCTCGGCACTCGGCGAAGGACAAGCGGCAGCTGCGGCCTTAACCGCAATGGCACAACAGCCGGATGAGGCGGGACGGATTCGTTCCACTATGTTTGTTACGCTCGCAATGCTTGAAACAACAGCATTATATGCGTTGTTGATTGCTTTTTTAACACTGTATGCCAACCCGTTTTGGAACTATGCCGTCAACCAATAAAATACGCGAGGACCAATGGAAATTGATCTGGTAACATTAATTGCGCAGATTATCAATTTATTGATTTTGCTGTTTTTGCTCCGAAAGTTCTTGTATCTTCCGGTTCTGAAAGCCGTAGAGGCAAGGCAAAAAACGATAGCCGATGAACTGCAAGCGGCGGAAGACGCACAAAAACACGCGCAAACAACCATCAAAACGTGTGAAAAGCAAGCCCAAAAACTTGAGGCTCAGAAACAGGAAATTTTGCAAAAAGCACATCAGGAAGCCGATGTTTTATCGGCGGAATTGAACTCGCGCGCTCGAGACGAATATGCAATTGCACAAAAACAATGGCAACGGCGAATGAGTGCCGAACAAGACGGTTTTGTGCATACAATGCAAAAGGCCGTTGCTTTGCAGTTTAATCGCTTTGCGCAAAAAGCCTTAAAACAAATTGCCAATGTTGATATCAATGATTTGGCGGCAGATTGTCTGCTCAAACAGCTGGATAGCTTGTCACCGGAAAAACAAGCCGAATATGCCGCGGATTTTCAAAATCAAAAGCGTATGGAAATTCAATCGGCATCGCTGTTAAATGAAAAAAATAAGCAAAAATTGGAAAAGTACCTGCGCCAAAAATGGCAACTTTCACCGCAAACCGAAATTGTTTTCAGTGTTAATGATGAACTGATTTGCGGTTTGAGCATAATGGCGGAAGAACAGCTTATTTCGTGGAATTTGGAAGAATATATGCGCCAGTTCGGGCAAAATTTGAAACAGGAAGCAACACAGTTTTTAAACAGAGGTAAAAATGATTGAAACAAAAAATATGTTGCGTGCTATTCAGCAAAGTATTGAAAAAACCGATATGGAACTGAAAAAAGAAGAAGTCAGCACCGTACAGTCGATTTCTGCCGGAACAGCGATTGTCAGCGGTTTGGAAAACGCACAGATGGACGAGTTGTTGCAATTTCCGCACAATGTGTCGGGAATGGTGCAAACGCTTAATCGGCAGTCTGTGGGTGTAGTGTTTTTGGATAATCCGCAAGAAATAAAGGCCGGTGACCGAGTGGTGCGAACCGGACGCGTATCTGATGTGCCGGTTAGCGAAAATATGCTGGGGAGAGTGATAAACCCGCTGGGAGACCCATTGGACGGTAAAGGGGCCTATACTTATGAAGAACGCCGGCCGCTTGAAGTTGAAGCCGTCCCGATTATGGACAGAGCTCCGGTGGATACACCTTTGCAAACCGGAATTAAGGCGGTTGATGCTTTTACTCCTATCGGGCGCGGGCAACGTGAGTTGATTTTGGGTGACCGTCAAACCGGCAAAACCGCGATTGCGTTGGATACGATAATCAATCAAAAAAACAGCGACGTTATCAATATTTATTGCGCCATCGGTCAGCGTAATGCGGCGGTGGCTTCTGTAATTGCAGATTTGCAAAAATATGATGTGATGGATAAAACCATCGTGGTATCGGCATCAGCAGATGACGAGGCCGGAATGCAATATATTGCTCCGTATGCCGCGACTACTATCGGTGAATATTTTATGCAGCGCGGCTATGATGTTTTGGTGGTGTATGATGACTTGACCAACCACGCCAGAGCCTATCGGCAAATGTCGCTGTTATTACGACGTCCGCCGGGGCGTGAGGCCTTTCCGGGCGATATCTTTTATATTCATTCGCGCTTGTTGGAAAGAGCTACGCATTTGCGGCCGGAAGCAGGAGGTGGTTCTCTGACCGCATTGCCGATTGTCTCAACCGAGGCCGGTAACATTTCGGCTTATATTCCGACCAATATTATTTCCATTACCGACGGTCAGATTTATCTGTCGGCGCAAATGTTTCAGAAAGGATTGATGCCGGCGATAGACACCGGAAAATCGGTTTCGCGTGTGGGCGGTGATGCGCAGTTGCCGGCTTACAAGTCAGTAGTCGGTCCGCTGAAATTGTTTTATGCGCAGTTCGAGGAATTGGAGTCGTTTACTAAGTTTGGTACACAGTTGGATAAAGAAACTCAACAGAGAATTGCCCGCGGACAAGCGGTGCGTGCGATATTACAGCAAAGACAGTTTTCTTTATTGACGGCGGCCGAGCAAATAGCTATATTTGCCGCCACCAACGACGGGGTGTTTGACGGTTTGGATGCCGAGCAAACGAGCCACGTACAAGATGTTATTTTGCGGGTATTGCACAGTCGGTATAAAAAGCTGATACAAGCCGTGGATAAACGTCATAAAATTTCTGATGCCGATTTGCACGAGATGATACAAACTTTCAGGTCTGTTTTGCAAGGCGAGGAATAAATATTATGCCGATTGAAAAATTGCAACGAAAGATAAAAACCACCCAAGAATTGCGGGAAATCGTCAGCAATATGAAAACGCTGTCGTCGGTTAGTATCTTGCAGTATGATCAAGCTAATGCGGTTCTGGAAAAATATCAACGCAATTTGCAGGACGCAATTCATGTGTTGGCGTTGCATGATGGTATTCCGAAGACTGTTTCCGAACAGCCGGCGCATCCGCGTTATTTGTTCATTATTATCGGCTCAGATAACGGTATGGTAGGGCGTTTCAATCGCGATTTGACCGAACAGGTGCAAAAGTTTATGAAAACCGAAAAAATTATTGCTTCCGATGCATATTTTATTACTATCGGCAAAAGATTATCGGCATTGAGCGAACAGGCTAATTTTAACATTTTGACCGGCTATTCCACCTCCAATTCGGTAAAGACGGTGGTGTCATTGGCCGAAACGGTAATTATGCGCTTGGAGCAGGCTATGCGCCGGCAGCGGGTAACCAATGTCTATACATGTTTTCATCGGCGTAGCGGCAACAGTGTAAGCGTCAATCTGCAAAGAATTTTACCGGTGGATAGAGACGGATTGCTGAAATTAAAGAAAAAGAAGTGGGATACCAATAATATTCCGATGTTACCCGTAAACAAAGATAAAATGTTTGCGGCTTTGGTCGGAGAAATTCTGATGATAGCACTTTCCAAACAAATAAACGCTTCGTTGGCCGCCGAGCACTATATTCGTATGACCAATATGCAAAATGCCGAGAAAAATATTGATGAAAGTTTGGAAGAACTTAATTTGGAATTCCAGCAACAACGTCAGGAAGAAATCACCGGCGAACTGATTGATGTCATATCCGGCGCCAACGCTATGTCAGAAGAATAAACTGTTCATATCAAAAAAGGCCGATATATCATCGGTCTTTTATATTTGTTCAAAAGTAAAATATTAATTTTTCGGCGGAATATTGATTTGCGCAATATACCCCGGTTTAATTTTGACCGAACTGTATTTCATATTGCTGGTATCAATCATAAAAAGCTCGCGTCCGGTCCAGTTTGCTGCCGTTTTATAAAAATCTTTGGCCAGAATTTCCTGATTTTTCGGATTCATCATATACAAAACGCATCCCTGATGAGGTTCGGCAATACCGCAACGGCTGCGTCCTTGCGGTAAATCCGGATTGAGAACAACGCCGTCCAATCCGCGTGAAGCTGTTGAGCCGGAGGAAGACGGTGCCAGAATATATCCAGTAATCGCTCCGATTAAACCGGCGATAATAAGCAACATAAACACGGTTTTGTTACGCAATAATACGGCTATGGAATCCTGCGTTTGCGGCACCAACTCTTCTTCGGTTACAAAATGGATATTCTCCGCATCACCGTTATTATCATATACGGTATTATTTTCTGCCGGAGTGTTGAAAGCATCTTCCAAAAACGAACTCGGCTGAGAATAATTCACCTTTGTCGGCGCACCGAATGACATCGGCTGATTCTGCGGTCTGGATCTTTTGATTTTGCGTAGTTTGCGGATTTTAGGCGCATTTTGATTTTGTTCCATAATACCCCCTTATTTTATTTTATTTTTGATGGCTTCACTGGTCTTTAAGGTACGGATTAAGCGCGGCACCATAAAGATAATGGTTTCTGATTTCGGAGAACTTACCCCGAACAACTCGTTCGGCATACCTATAATCAGGAAGTTTTCGCCGAGTTTGTTGCGAATATTGAATTTTGTAACCTGACCATCCGTAACTTCAACCGTAACATCGGTAAATATCTCGTTGTTTTTTTCAACCGAGGCCTTGGCTAAGACCGACATACCGTACGGGTCTGCCCCAGGTTGGCTGCACTTACCGATATCAAAGCGCGCCAACCACAGGTTAGGTACCACAAATTTGCCTTCGGAAACAGTTTCTATACGCGCCTGACTTCCTAAAAATTGTTGCAATTTTTCAATAGAGATATCATTGGTGGTTGTCAGCACTCTGCCGATAACACCGGTTTGTGCCGTGGTAATAGAGCCGAAATCAAACGCCTTAAGCATTTCTTTCCATTCAATATCACGCGTCGGGTCGTTTGGATATAACCGGAATACGCTGACATCATAAGCCACCAGAGTAGGGCTGTTTTCAAAAATTTTAATCAGTTCCGTCATCTTTTTCTGTATCTCAACATCGGCATCAAAAGTGATGGAATAATCAGCCCAGTTGGTAGTGATATTGGTAATGCCCGCACCGCGGATAACATCCAACAAACCGAGAATAATCGGGCGCGAATGCGGTGTGTATAAAGTCATGTTGGCGCGACGGCTCAAGGTTAAAATTTTATCCTTGGCATTGTAGGAGTAATAAATATCGGCCGATTCGGTAATCATTTTAATAACTTCCGAAAATTCTCCCTTCAAATCCTGTGCCGAGATGCTGGTATAAGGACCGTCGGCGGAAGAAACACGAATACCGGCTTCTTTGGTTAAGCGTACCAGAGCCTGTTCCGCCGGCATCATATCAAACGAAAATCCCGTAACTTCAAAACGCGGCAGAGCATCATTTTGGCCGTTGCGCTCAAGTTTAAAGGCCGAGCGAACATACGGCAACGTTAAAATCATCTGTTGAGTTTCCCAGTTGACATTACAACGCAAAGGAGTTTCCAAATCCAAAGCATTGGCACCTTCGGTAGTACGAATCATAAACGGATCCTGCGGTTCTTTACGCGCCGGCTCTGC
Source organism: uncultured Pseudomonadota bacterium (assembly GCA_902793695.1). GTDB lineage: Bacteria > Pseudomonadota > Alphaproteobacteria > RF32 > CAG-239 > RUG410. Next base: position 51,126 of record CADBEI010000022.1, read on the forward strand.
TTCCATCATCTGCATGGCGTGTTCATATTCCTGCCGCGCGGCAATCTGTTCCGCTTCCGCTTGTCTAACGGCTTCACTATCATTGATGCACCCCGTTATGGTAAACAACAAAAATGCCGATAAAATATATAATCCTGAATTAAGCAATTTATTCATTGTCAGTATCCTCTTATTTTTGAGTATCGGTAGCCTCATCATTTGTTTGTGCAGCGTTCTCTGCCATAAGTTTATTCATTAAATCATCAATATTCATACCGGCGCCGACGGTAGGGTCGGTTGCCTTGTCAAAGTTGCTCATAACCTCATTTAATTTTTTAGCTTCATTCGGGTCGGTTCGCAACATTTCCGGTGTTTGATTATTGGTCAACTCCTGCTGATACAGCGATAAATTTTTGCGCAACGCTTCAATTCCGCCGGCAATTCTTTTTTCTACATAAGGATATAACTCCTGATGTTCCAAAACATAGTTTCCCGTATCGCAAATTTCTTCCAACACATCGAGAATATACGGATAGAAAGGATATTCTTCCATGGCAATATTTCCCATACGTATGCAACGTGCCGCAATACGCGAAATGGTACGATCATAATAATCAATCAGCACGATATAATTATCGACATACCATAAAGACTCTTTTGAAACAGCGTTATTTGCAACTTCTGCCATGTTCTTTGTTCCTTTCATTTTTCCAACATTCTACAAAAGAATATATGGTTTGTAAATATTTTTTCGGATAACCCGATGTGAGGTTTTTATGATGTCACCGGATTGCCGTTTTCATCAACATATTCCCATTCGCCATCATTGTCGGCCACAACCGGATTGCCGTTTTCATCGACGTATTCCCATTCGCCGTCGTCGACCGTCACCGGATTGCCGTTTTCATCGACGTATTCCCATTCGCCGTCGTCGGCCACAACCGGATTGCCGTTTTCATCGACGTATTCCCATTCGCCGTCGTCTGCCGTCACCGGATTGCCGTCTTCGTCGACGTATTCCCATTCGCCGTCATCATCAGCTACCACCGGATTACCGTCTTCGTCGACGTATTCCCACTCATCATTGTCAGTCGCGACTGCGGTATCTTCATTGCTTGTAGCAAAAGCATCTTCCAAATCGCCGAAAGCGGCTTCCAAACTGACCGGACCTTTATCGTTGTCTGCAGATAGCGATACCGGCGTCACATCCAAATCATCAAGCGAAACCGAATCGGTTGAGTTAATGGCGTCTTTAATCTTTTGCATGGCACTGTCATAGCCGTGATTGTCGGTAGATGCAGCAACAGCCTGGGAACTTGCCGCGAATGCCGCACTCAAGTCATCTACCGGCTTGGAGGCTTTCGCCTGCGGTGTCTGTTTCTTTTCTTCCACCCCGAATGCCGCGCTAAAGTCATCGACCGGCTTGGAGGCTTTCGTCTGCGGTGTCTGTTTCTTTTCTTCCACCCCGAATGCCGCACTAAAATCATCTACCGGCTTGGAGGCTTTCGCCTGCGGTGTCTGTTTCTTTTCTTCCACCCCGAATGCCGCACTCAAGTCATCTACCGGCTTGGAGGCTTTCGCC
>CADBEI010000023.1 GCA_902793695.1 uncultured Pseudomonadota bacterium
TCTATCCCCAAAACAATCATCGTTTTCCCTAAAAATGATTTTTTTTATTCTCTTTAAACTATTTCTGTTATAAATATATGAAGTATATTCGGTTCAAATGTCAAGAAAAAGGATACGAAAATGGCTAAAAATGATAAAAATACCACTGTACAACCTGACGCGGAAAAAAAGCCGGAAATGATTTCGGCTCCGGAAAAAATTATTGATTCGCCGACGGCCAAACCGCAAAAACCGGAACCGCATAAACCGCCGCATCCGGCAGAATCTCTGCATAAAAAAGGTCGCGGCGCGCGCAAATTCGTGCTGTTCATCATCCTTTTATTGGCAAGTGCCGTCGCTTATTTGGCCATGCAACTGAAACAAACGGAAAAGCTTAACGAAGAAGCATTGAACAAATTGCAATCGTCTTATGAAGAAAAGCTCAATGCCGTCAACAGCCGTATTAATGTGCTCGATCGGGAAGTAGTCGGGCTCAAAAACCGGCCGATTGTCGAACACGCCGCCGGCATCAGCGAAAATTTACTTAATCAAAAGCTTGCCGCATTGCGTGCTGAATTATTGAATCGTGACGGTGCAACACCTTCTTCCGCAGAAAATACAGAAGAAAGTGCTGCTTTAGCACCGACACCGCAACCAATTCTGCCGACACCGACAACATTGACCGAAAATCAGAAAATTGCCAATGAACTCTTGCTTGCCAGCGGCGCGATTATTGTACGCAATATGGCCGAAGACGGCGTCGGTTTTGCTTATGAAGCCGAGGTTTTACAAATTTTGGCGCAAGGCAACGAACTGGCCGAACGCAACGTGCAAATTGTCCGCAACTATGCTAATTCCGGCGTTATCGGCAAACAAAAACTTATTCGCAATTTTGATAAAATATTTGCCGAGCTCAATACCGCCGCACTCAAATCCGAAGCCGCAAAGCAAGCGGAAACAACCGAGGTCAAAACCGAATGGTATCATAAATTGCTGAATTGGTTCAAACAACAGGTAACAGCCAAAAAAAGCGTGAAAAAACCGACATTTACACCACAGGAAGATGAGGTTTTAAAATTGGTTGATGACGGCAGAATAAAAGATGCTCTTGACGCACTCAAAATAAGCGAAAAATATGCGAAAATCAGCTCCGAACCGCTCACGCAATGGATTTATCAGGCCGAGCGCTACCTTGAGTTTGACAACGCCGTCAACGCCATCATAATGAATGCGTTGGCCAATATTCGCCTCAAAGAAATGGAACATTAAACCGATGGACGCCGTTTTGCGCGAAAACTGGCACCGTATGTATGAAATTGTGCCGGAGCAACTGCAACGCATCGCCGAGATCGGTTGCGTTGCTTCCGCCTTTAATACCAACATCGATTCCGTGGTCAAAATCAACGGAGAAAAAATCATACAACTGGCACACACCGTCGGACTTACGCCGGAAGATTTACAAAATTCGCAAAATCTGATAACATCGCCCCAAGACGCGGTGCGTGGCATCATCAAATGTTTTTCGCAAGGAATTGCCGAAGAATGGCTGTGCACTGATAAAAGCACCGACGAATGGCTGGCGCAAAATCTGGGAGATGCGCACTTGCAAATGGGTGGGCAGGCCGGCATAATCGCCAATGTCTTAGCCGTGCTCGGCGTGCAAAAAGTTTGCGTGCATACCGCTTCGCACCCGCAAATGCAGGCGAAATGTTTTTTAAATGCCGATAATTTGGCGGCTTTTACCACCGACGGCAGTCTGCAAAAGGCTTATGATATTAACCGCACCGCCGACGAGCCGCTGGTTCATCGCATTATTGAATTTGCCGCCGGCGATTCTTTTGAATTTTGCGGCCGTACTTACACCTGTCCGCGTGCCAATCGCTTTATTGCCACTTATGATACGGCTAATCTCGAGCTTAAAATCGACAATAATTTTGTGCGACATCTCAATCGATTCGGCTTTGATTATCTGTTGCTTTCCGGTTTTCATAATTTAACCGCGACACATTCCGGACTGCAACGTATTGAGGCGGTTGTACCTATGTTGCAACAATGGAAACGGCTTAATCCGCACGGCATTATCCATTTGGAATTGGCCTCGACTCAAGACAAACTCGTGCGCACGGCAATTTTGCAAAAACTTGCACCGCTTGCCGATTCGCTCGGCATAAACGAGCGCGAAGCTCTGGATGCGCTTGAAATATGCGTGCCGCAATTGTACGATAAAATGCAACATAATACCCTGACAGCTCCGCTGTTGCTTGATATTTTACAAACACTCAAAAACACGTTACGAACACCGCGTATTCAGCTGCATTTTTTGGGAACATATCTTACCTTGCAGAACAAAAATTTCGGCATATCGCCGGAGCAAAACCGCCGCGGAATGATGTTGGCGGCGACAGTTGCTGCCGCCAAAGCCGGCTTGGGCAATATTGAAAACCGCGACAATTTATTGTGGGCGCACGGCCGCCATATAGGAGATATTGCCGCGAGAAATATGCTTATGTTAGCGGAATATCTGCATAATCCCGATTTTGCTTTGAGCGGCATAACTTCTTTTGCCGGTTTTGATTTGATTGCCGTACCGACAATTCTGATAGATAAACCGCTGACTCTGGTCGGTATGGGAGACACGATTTCTTCGGTTTCCCTTATCGGCGCACGCTAAAAACAAAACTATTGATTTATCCCTTAAAAAACACTTGCTTTTTCAAAAGATTTTATGTATAAACTTTTCACAATGAAAAAGTTTTGTTATAAGGTGTAAAAAATGGCTAGAGTTACAGTTGAAGATTGTATTGATAAACTTCCAAATCGTTATGAATTGGTTCTGGTTGCGGCACAACGCGCCAAAGATATTTCCGCCGGTTCAATGATAACGGTTGATCGTGATAACGATAAAAATTCGGTGGTTGCTTTGCGTGAAATAGCCGAAAATCGCGTCAGCATTGAAGATTTGCAGGAATCATTAGTTAAGAATCAGCAAAAACTGGTTGAAATTCAAGAGCCGGAAGATGAAGAAGTTGAAATTATTTCGGCCGAGAAAGAATTGTCCGCTTTGGACGCTCAATTCTCCAGCGATATGATCAGTGATGAAGATTTGAACAATGTTATGCAAATCCACGACGGGAGTGATGATGACGATAATCTGGACTTGGATTCCGACGTTGACGATATTGATTTTGACGACGGTGCCGATTTCGGTGACGACACATACGACGACGATATGGATGATTTAGAATAAAAAATTAACAAATTTAACTTTTATTAAAGCAAAACATATTATATAGATATGGTATGTTTTGCTTTTTTATTTAAGGACAACGATATGCTACGGCAATATGAACTGGTGGATTTGGTAAAGTCTTACGATCCGTACGCGGACGAAGATGCGCTTAATCGCGCCTACGTTTTTGCCTTAAAAAAACACGGCTCGCAATTGCGTACTTCCGGCGACCCTTATTATTCGCACCCGATTGAAGTTGCCGGTATTCTGACCAAATATAAACTGGATTCGGCTTCAATCATTGCCGCACTTTTACATGATACGGTAGAAGACACCGACACCACCCTCGATGAAATCAAGGAATTATTCGGCGAACAGGTGGCACAGCTGGTTGACGGCCTGACCAAACTCGCCATGTTAGAGCATAAATCCGGCTCCAGCAAACAGGCTGAAAACTTCCGCAAACTGCTACTCGCAATGTCGGAAGATATCCGCGTATTACTGATTAAACTGGCCGACCGCCTGCATAATATGCGCACTCTTAAGTTCTGCCCGCCGGAAAAACGCGCCCGCATTGCCCGCGAAACACTCGATATTTATGCTCCTCTGGCCGAGCGTATCGGTATGGAAGAACTCAAAGAAGAAATGGATGAAATCGCGTTTGCCGAACTCTATAAGGACGCTCACGATTCAATAGTAACGCGTTTGAATTTCTTGCGTGAACAGGGCAACGATGTAGTGCCGAAGATTATTAAACAGCTGGAAAAAGATATGGAAGACAACGGCGTACATTGCACCATCACCGGACGCGAAAAGGCTCCGTATTCCATCTGGCGCAAAATGCAGCTGAAAAACGCTTCGTTTGAACAATTATCCGATATTATGGCATTCCGTATTTGCGTTGATACGGTTGCCGATTGCTATCAGGCGCTCGGCATAATTCACAGCAAATATCATATGGTACCGCGCCGCTTTAAAGATTATATTTCCACCCCGAAACCAAACGGCTATCAATCACTGCATACCGGTGTTATCGGGCCGTTTGACGTGCGAATTGAAGTGCAAATCCGAACCTATGAAATGCACGAAGTCAACGAAAAAGGTGTGGCTGCCCACTGGGCGTATAAACAAGGACAACATACCGAAGGTAAAAACTTCCGTTGGGTGCGTGAATTATTAGAAATTCTCGACCAAGCGCAAAATCCAGACGAGTTTTTGGAAAACACCAAACTCGAAATGTATAACGACCAAGTGTTCTGTTTTACACCGAAAGGCGATTTAATCGGGCTTCCGGTCGGTTCCACTCCGGTTGATTTTGCTTATGCTATTCACTCCAATGTCGGCAACACTTGCGTCGGTGCCAAGATTAACGGCGAGATTAAACCGTTACGCACTATTTTGCAAAACGGCGACCAAGTTGAAGTATTGACCGCTAAAAATCAACATCCGTCACTCGAATGGGATCGTTTTGTGGTAACCGGCAAAGCCAAGGCCGCCATCCGCCGCTATGTTCGTATCAACAAACGCGAACAATTCATCGCTCTCGGCAAAGAAATCGTCGATAAGTTGTTTAAATCGGAAGATCAGGAATTTTCCGAAAAAGAACTGGTTAAATATCTTTCCAATTTTGAGGCGGAAACTGTTGATGACGTGTATGCCAAAGTCGGCGAAGGTTTGGTTACCGGCTGGGATGTATTACGCATTATGCATCCGGCGTATCGCCAATCCAAACTGGAAAAAGTTGTCAGCGCAATTAAATTGCCTGTATTCAACAAAAAAGAAAAGAACAAAAAGGATTCGCTCAAAATTCGCGGACTGATTGACGGTATGGCCGTGCATTTTGCCGGTTGCTGTCACCCGCTGCCGGGGGATAGAATCGTCGGTATTGTAACCACCGGCAAAGGTGTAACCATCCATACCGTTAATTGCCCGTCGCTGCATAACTATGAAAGTGAACCTGAACGCTGGCTGGACGTTGATTGGGGCCCTGATGCCGAGCAGGAAAAGCACGTCGCCCGTTTAAAACTGATGCTCAGCAACGAACCCGGCGCTCTGGCCGAAGTGGCAAATATTGTGGCCAAGGCAGAGGCCAATATTATTAACTTGAATATTACCTATCGCACATTAAGTTATTTTGAGATATTGCTCGATATAGAGATTAAAAATGTTGAGCAACTCAATAGTTTAATTCTGAATATGCGCGCGGAAAAACTCATCAGCTACGTTGCCCGCGCCAACAAATAGTGAGGTTTTGCGTGGAAAATATTAAAAGTTATTTTGGCCGACTTTACAAAAAGATGTTAGTGCAGCTGAAAAGACTGCAAGGTACACCTTATTCAATTGCCGCCGGATTTGCCTGCGGTGTGGCAATATCTTTTACGCCGTTTATCGGCTTTCATCTGATATTGGCCGCCGTTACCGCTTGGATTATCCGCGGCAACGTGGTATCTTCCGCCATCGGCACACTCATCGGCAACCCGTGGACTTTTCCGTTTATTTGGATTGCCGTGCTTTCTACCGGCCGTTTCTTTTTGGGCGATATTGCCACCGCCGACCACGTCAATTTTATCAGAATTTTTGAATCTGCCGGACGGGCTTTACTAACCTTAAATTTCAGCCATTTCGGTCACGATGTCTGGCCGATTTTCTTTCCGATGTTAATCGGTTGCATACCTTATTATATTGTATCGTGGTTTATCTCATTCAAAGTCATTAAAGTAACTTTGGATAAAATAGCGCAAAGACGCGCACTTCGCCAAACAAAACAAGGAGAGTCAAAATGATTGTGGGTCTGGGAAATGATATTGTTAATATTGAGCGTTTACAAAACTCCGACACGTATCTGCAACATTTTGCCGCCCGAATTTTAGGCACCGCCGAACAGGCGGAAATCAAGAAAAACGGTATGGCTCAAGACCCGCGTTTTCGTGAACTTCTGGCTAAGTATTACGCCGGGAAAGAGGCTTTTGTAAAAGCATTGGGCACCGGTTTTCGCGACGGCATTTTCTTCCGCGACATCCAAATACTGCATAACGAATTGGGTAAACCCGAATTGAAAATCAGCGGCACAGCCCTCAAATATCTGAATAAATTGACTGCAAATCCGCGCACTTTTATTACCTTAAGCGACGATATGCCATTTGCCTTTGCCGTGGTAATTATTGAAAAATAATCCGGCACTGCCTCGCCAAAACTCGGATAATGAGTCAGATGCGCCGTGCTTTTTTGACGACGTGTACACAAATAGTACACAAATAATCCGGCAGCACTGCCTCGCCAAAATCCGGAGAATGAGGCAGATACGCCGTGCTTTTTTGACGACGTGTACAAAAGAAGTACACAAATAATCCGGCACTGCTTCGCCAAAACTCGGATAATGAGTCAGATGCGCCGTGTCTTTTTTGACGACGTGTACAAAAGAAGTACACAAATAATCCGGCACTGCCTCGCCAAAACTCGGATAATGAGTCAGATGCGCCGTGTCTTTTTTGACGACGTGTACACAAATAATCCGGCACTGCCTCGCCAAAACTCGGAGAATGAGTCAGATGCGCCGTGCTTTTTTGACGACGTGTATATAAATAGTATACAAGAAAACCGGCACTGCCTCGCCAAAATCCGGAGAATGAGTCAGATACGCCGTTGTTTTTAAGCGACGTGTACACAAATAGTACACGAGCGCAAAAACAACAAGTAGCTGACCATTATACGGATTTTCATATTTCTTTGCGGGCGGACAAGGCAAGCTGTATAGTCCCATCATCCATATAATCAAGCTCCCCACCCAGAGGCAAACCTTGAGCGAGAGTGGTAACTTTGATTGGATATTCTTTTAAGCGAGAGAGCAGATAATGATTGGTTATTTGACCATCGATAGTGGCCGGTAGTGCAAGGATGACTTCTTGAATACGTCCGCTGTTCAGACGCAAAAAAAGAGATTCAATATTTAAATCCTCGGGAGTTATACCATCCAAAGCCGAGAGAATACCACCGAGAACGTGATACTGACCGCGATAAATTCCGGCACGTTCCATTGCCCATAAATCGGCAACATCCTGCACCACACAAATTGTTTCGACATCGCGCGCCGCATCGGCACAAATTGCACACGGTTCCTCGGTATCAAAATTGCCGCAAACCGGACATTTTTTTATATTATCGGCCACATTTTGCAAAGCGGCAATCAGCGGCAATAAAGAAGTTTCTTTCTTTTTAAGCAAGTGCAAAACGATACGCCGTGCCGACCGCGCACCCAAGGCAGGCAGTTTGGCAATCAGCTTTGTCAGTTGTTCAATATCGTTACCTTGCAATTTTTAACACCTAAAACGGAAGTTTCAATCCGCCCAAACCGACACCGTTAGTAGCTTCTTTCATACCTTCGTTCATCATCTCGTCGATTTTTTGGTGCGCGTCGTTATATGCCGCCAAAATCAGATCTTCCAAAACGTCGACTTCTTCGGCATTGATTAAAGACTTATCAATATTCAGACTTTTCATTTCCGATTTGCCGTTCAGTACAACTTTTACCAAACCGCCGCCGGAAGTGCCTTCGCGCTCTTCCTGACCGAGTTTTGCCTGAGTTTCCTGCATTTTGCGTTGCATTTGCTGAGCTTGTTTCATAATTCCTTGAATATTTAACATTTTTTAATCCTCATAATTTTCCGTTACTGTTTCTTCCGCAACAAACTCCGTTGGCTCTTCATCTTCAGCTTCCGCAACTTGTTTGCGAATAATTGTTTCTATTTTAGCACCTGAAAACTCGTCAAGTATAGCTTTTACCAAAGGATATTCAGAGATATTTTTCTTATCGCGATTTAATTCCTTTGCTTCCAAAAAAGCCAATGTCTCGCCGAGCGGCTCATAATCTATATCTATTTTCCACGGCGTACCGGTTTCTTTTTCCAAAAACGTACGGAAGTTGAACACCAAATCCTTGTCGGCTTTTTCCGAAACAGCAATATGGATATGCCCGTGTGCGAATGATTTAAATGATACATCATTCTTTATTGCGTACATCAACATTGGAACTTTTTTGGCCGTCATCAGTTGCAACAAATCGGCCGTATTTTCCAGTACGATAACACTTTTATCCGCATCGTCCGCGACGGATTCGCCGCTTATTATCCCGCCGATAGCATTATTTTTCAGTTTTGATTTTTTTTTTAATTCCTCAAGCAAGGCTGCCGGAGTAGGAAGCGAAGCCGAGTAGGCAATCCTTATCAATATCATTTCCAACGCATCAATTTGTACTGCGGCATATTGCAACTCGCTTAACCCTTTAATCAACATCTGCCACACTTTAGATAGTATCGCAATCGGCGCGTTACTCAATTTTTTACACATTTCGCGATCGGTTTCGCTCAAAGAGGTATCATTAATAAATTCCGGCAGAACTTTAACTTTGGCTGTTAAGTGCGTAATCTCTATTAAATCTTGCAACACCAACATCGGCGTAGCACCATTGGTATATAAAGTTTGCAATGTTTGCAAAACGCCTGCCACATCACCGGCAAGTAATTTTTCATAAAGTACGCCGCTTTGCTGTCTGTCGGCCAAACCCAACATATTCTTTACGGTTTCGGCTTGTACCTTGCCATCGCCCAGCACAATCGCCTGATCGAGCATTGAAAGCCCGTCACGCGCCGAACCGTCTGCCGCGCGCGCTACCGCGTGCAAAGCCTCTTCTTCAAACTCGATTTTTTCTGCGGTCAAAACCTTGCGGAACAGCGTAACCAATGTTTCTATATTTAACCGTTGCAAATCAAAACGTTGACAGCGCGACAAAATAGTGACCGGAACTTTGCGAATTTCCGTAGTGGCGAAAATAAATTTAACGTGTGCCGGCGGTTCTTCCAACGTTTTCAGCAGCGCATTAAACGCACTTTTGGAAAGCATATGAACTTCATCGATGATGTAAACCTTATAACGAGCGCTGACCGGTTTATAGCGAATACCGTCCAAAATTTCGCGCATATCATCAACACCGGTTTTGGAGGCCGCATCAAACTCAATCACGTCAATATGTCTGTCGGCGGCAATAGCTTTGCAGTTTTCGCACTCACCGCACGGATGAATGGTCGGTCCGCCTTGCCCGTCCGGTCCGATACAATTTATTGCTCGCGCAATCAAGCGCGCGGTCGTAGTTTTGCCGACACCGCGAATACCGGTTAAAATATAGGCATGATGCAAATGATTATTTTTAATGGCGTTGGTTAAAGTCTGCACCAAAGCATCTTGCCCGAGCAAATCCTCAAATTTTTGCGGACGATATTTGCGGGCCAAGGCCACATACTGATTATTTTCGTTTAACTCTGCCATTTTTCTTTCTTTGATTGAAGGCGAAGGGACTCAGACCTCACACTCATCGTTACGGCTGCTTCCTTCCGAACCTGACCGAGTTGGCGAAAGCGTAACCCCGAGCCCTTCATAAAACTCCTTTATATAATGCTTTAAACCGACGTTTTTGCAAGCAAAAAAATCCACTTATCAGCCGAACCAAAGCATATTTTATAAACCAGCCGGTGCACTGCCGACAATTCGCGGCATCATCACGTAGGCACTGCTGTCATTATATTCATACGCCGTCGGATAGCCGTAAAATTGTTGCGGTGCGTATTCCGCCACATATTTACCGCCGGCCGAAACTTTTACCACATCCAAACCGTGTTCGTTCAAACCGTTGGCAAAAATTCTGAAGGCGCCGCTCATACCGTTATATCCCTCCGGACGCTCGATTTGCTCATATAAATTACCGCCCTGACGCGCCAGCATTGAGGCCAATGCCACGGCATCATAAGCAAAAATGCTTAAACCGCTCGGACGCTCACCGAATAAATCATTGTATTTTTGTGCAAATTTTGCCTGATTTTTCAACGACATTACCGGATATGCCGCACCGTAAAGCTCCGTTTCTTTATTCAGCGAACTGCTGTCCCAAACCGAAGTTCCCATAAACAACACTTCCGGCGCCGAAACATCATAATAACTGAACATTGAAGAAATTGCCTTCAATCTGTTACCGGTTTCCGGAATCAACAGAGCATCAAAATCAACTCCGCCGCTTTTCATTTGCGTGACCAGTCCCGTAAATTCCATACTGTTCGGATTATAAAACCCTACTTTTACCACGTTAACCCCGTGTTTCTGCGCCGCTTTAATCAACGAACGATACATATTGGCGCCGTTCTGATTATTCGGCAACACCGCCGCAATTTTTGACCTGCCGTTATCCGCGGCATATTTAACAATGCGGCTGACTTGGTCATCTTGCAACAAGCCGATGGAATAAACACCTTCCTGCAACACACTCGGCGAAGTGGAAAAACTTATAACCGGCACATCTTTGGATTTGGCTTCGGCGCTTATCGCCGCTACTTCATCACTTCTTAACGGGCCCAAAATCAGCTCGCTGTCGGCATTAAGCGCATTTTCAAGCGCAATACGCGCGCCGCTGCCGGTACCTTTGGTGTCATAAAATTGCACCACCAAATTATTGTTATTAATATCGCCGATAGCCATCATTGCCGCATTTTTAAGGCTTTTTCCCATAGCCTCATCGGCTCCGCTCAAAGGTAGAAGCATAGCCACGCGAAAACTGCCTTCGTGCCCCAGATCAACTTGCGAATAATCGGTTGTCTCGACAATATCCATCGATTTTTGATCCGGCAAATAGCGATGTGTCGGCCGATAAAACGGCGTACGTTGCCACAACGAACAACTGCATACCAAAAAAGCCGCAAAAAACAGACTAACTTTTTTAAACACTTGCATTTTTCCTCAAAATATCAAACAATACATATCTAATAATTCCAAATAATCTTTTTGTAAAGTCAAAGTTTAATAAAATGTTAAGAAACGGATTATACATCATCGCCACCCCCATCGGCAACCTTAAGGATATTTCGCCGCGCGCCGCGGAAATCCTGAATGAAGCCGAGATAATCGCTTGTGAAGACACGCGGGTTTCCAAAAAACTTTTTTCGCTTTTGGGGCTTCCACTGAATAAAAAATTTATTAAATATGAGGACCACACGGAGGAAAAACAAGCACAAAACCTGATTGATTTAATCAACGAAGGTGCTTCGGTTGCCCTGATTTCCGATGCCGGTTCGCCGCTGATTTCCGACCCCGGATATAAGCTGGTACGCAAGTGCCGCGAACAAGATATTTATGTTACGGCCATACCGGGAGCTTGTGCCGTAATCACGGCTTTGCAGCTTTCCGGATTGCCTACCAATCGCTTTATGTTTGCCGGTTTTATTCCCAACAAAGATAAAGCCCGCGCCGATTTATTCAACGAGCTCAAAAGTATTAACACTACTCTGGTATTTTATGAAACCGCGCCCCGCCTGTTGAAAACTTTGGAGCAAGTCGCGCTTATTTTTACCGGACGCGAAATTTCGATAGCGCGCGAACTGACCAAAATGTATGAAGAAGTTGTCGGCGGAGATATCAGACAAGTCATTGAATATTTTACCGCCAATGAGCCGCGCGGCGAATTTGTGTTGATGGTGGCACCGCCTGTTGCCACGGAAAATTCCGCGATTGATATTCGTCCCATTTTACAAAAACGCTTGGCCGAAACCTCACTTAAAACAGCGGTTAAGGAAGTTTGCGCTCAATACGGACTCAACAAAAACGAAGTTTACGCGTTGGCATTGGAGCTGAAGGATGAATAATTACGCCCGCGGAAAATATGCCGAATTTCTGGCGCGTTGCTATATGCGTTTGCACGGATTCGGCATAGTGGCAAAAAATTATGTTTCCGGCCGCGGCACCACCGCCGGCGAAATAGATTTTATCGCCAAACGCAGCAATTTGTTGGTTTTTGTTGAAGTAAAACAGCGCTCAAGCTTGGACAACGCCGCCTATGCCATCAGCCTTAATCAGCAACAACGTCTGATTCGCGGCGCCAAAAATTTTCTCAAAAATCATCCGCAATACAATGGTTGTGATTTACGATTCGATGCAGTATTAATCGAGCTTCCGTTCTCGATTCGCCATATTGAAAACGCTTGGAGCGAATAAATCGTTATAAAACACACATTTTTGCTTGCAATCCGCATATCGGCGTGGTATTTATAATCACGTGGATTTATTTTTTTGGGAGCAGAAAAATGATTGAAATGCCGCAAAATCTGGTTGAAATGGCGCTCAAAACCATGGGCGACCGTTGGAAGGTTATGATTATACAAGAACTGATGGACGGCACCAAACGCTTTGGCGAAATCAAAAAAGAGCTTGGCGATATTACGCAAAAAGTTCTTACTGCTAACCTGCGCGCACTGGAAGAAAAGGGAATCCTGATTCGGACGGTGTATGCGCAAATTCCGCCGCGCGTTGAATATACGCTGACCAACTTGGGCTATAATTTAAAGCCGGTTCTCGATTCGATGCGTCAATGGGCTGAAGAATACTATAATCAAAACGTTAAAAACCTGATGCCGAATCTGGCTTAAAAAAATTCGGCAGAATTTAAAATAGCGAATCCCGCGCCTTGTTCAAAAGCGCGGGATTTACTTTGAAACCTCAGACACCGCTGTGCCTTTGGTATTTCTCTTAGAGATTTTTGTTCACCCCTATTATTTTATTCTCCCCATCAAGGAGAAGAATCGGGGCGGCCGGTGCAGCCGATGCAACCGGAGCGCTGACTATAGGGTTCTCACGGCTGACGGTGCGTGGCTTGCAGACGATTTTCTTCGTCTGGCCGTCGATCACCGCATACAGGACGTGCTGCCCTGTCTGAACCGTACCCCCATCCTGATTGGATGTGGTGTAGTTCAGGCCGGAGCCGAGCTTAATCAGCCACTTTCCGTTGGCTGTAGGCTCGACACCGAGTACCTCACTTATCACGTACTGACACGCGGTCTTGCGTGCCAACGTTATGGTGTTCACCTGGTCGTCGACGAGGACGACGAGGTAAAACGAGGTCGGCGCTGCAGACACCTCCTTAAAGTCAAACTTGTTGACCTTGAGGCTCTGGGCGCCTGCCGACACCACGAACTCAGTGCCGCTCGGCATAGCCTTGACACCGCTAATCTCTAAAAAATACAATTTTTGAGCCGAAAGGCTCAATACTGCGCAGATGAGTGCGCAGAAAAACAACAGTCTCTTCATATCAACAATTTTGCGTAGCACTTAACACTATTCCTTATCACACACCATCACAGCGCATCTTTCGACTTATATACCGAGCTACTACACCTTTGGACATATCGTCTTAGGCCGATCGGATACAGTTCGTGATTACGTTATTTATGTGTGTAACAGACTAATCGTGTCAGTTTGCCACAAGTTCAACATATTTTTTGAAAAATATGCGGAGGTATGAAGAATTTCTGTTTTCATTGACAATAATTCCTATAATAACCTCCACAATATGTATTTTTGTAAAAGCATTGTAGCACAAACTTTTGCGGTTTGCAACATCTTTTTTGTCAACGATGAAAAAATCTTTAATATTCGTAACCTTTGCCGCCGCGTTTGCTGAATTTGCGCTTGCGATTAAACTTTCCTTTCGGCTCACGTGCCTTCATTTCCTTATATTCTTCATAACTCATTTCTTCGGTTTTACCGCGAAAATCTTTATTTTGTTTGCGGAAACGAATCACTGCGTTAGACATGGAACCGCCCTCATCCTCTATCAGTTTTTCGGCGTTTTCAATCATTCTGTCGGTCATATAATCCTTATCCAACCGATTGCCTTTGGCCGATTGCACATTGATAACCGTGAACAAATGCTCTTTTTGCATCAGATTATGGTCACACAAGTCAAACACAAACAAATTATTGGAGCCCGAACCGGCAATACTCATCGCCTGCACACAAAGCCACTCTTGCTGTTCAAACGGAATCCCTTTTTCTTTATACATTCCGTCAGGTGTAAATACCAAAACATCGGAATTGAAGCATAACATCGGTTTGCCTTTATAATTACGCAAAACCTTTGCCGTTGCCGCCAATTGTTCCGGATCACCGTGCACCGCAACATTATAAAGTTGCGTGGTTCCGTCCTCGATTTCGTGGTGATTCTTACAATATTTTACCGTTGTTTCATGATATTTTTGCGTTTCCTGCAATGTGGCGTGCCCGGTGCGCTGATATTTTTCATCAATCGAATCGCCGTTAACAATCACGGTTGATCCCAAACTTTGCAATCTGGCAACCACCGCTCGATGTTGCGGTCCGTTAATTGATTCAATCGGACGTTGCCGCAAGAAAAACAGAGTTTTATCATCGGCCGTAAACAGCGGATGCCCGCTCATTCCTTTGCCCTTAATTCTGCCTTTCTCATCCGTCGTTACCTTATCCTGTTCGCTAATCATCACCAGCGTAGACTTGCGGCCGTCTTTATTTTCGGCAAACGCTCCGCTGATAATCATATAGCGTTGTTCCCGCGGATACTTGCTTAAATATTTTTCAATATCGGTATGTTCCAAGTCGTGCGCATTATATATAACCTTTTCCAAGTCAACGACTTCTCCCGACGGAAGCCGCATCAATTCGGTTATGGCATCGGCTTCACGCATAACATCTTCCGTCAGCAATTTTTCATTGGAGATAACCGTGCGGACTTTATTGTCGTTTTCGGCATCGATTTCATTGTGATAATTAAGTATTTCCTGTTTAATCTGCGCCACGCGGTCTTTTATCCACTTATCTTTATTGCGGGTAACTTCCAACAAATCTTTCACCGCCTGACGCAAACCGCGACTGCCGATTAAAACCGTGCGACCGTTTTCGGCAGCGACTTTGATATCAATCGCCAAATTTTCCACACTACGGGCAATAACCGGCGAAAAAATCTGCATATCCGGATATTTTTGCACCTCGCGCAAAGTATTTTCGTATGCCTTATCAAAATCCGGAATTTGTCTTTCACCTTGTTCATCAAGCATTTCGGTGGCAGAAGAAGTAGAATCCTGCATAATTGCATTTACAAACTTATCTTTCATAAATTCTTTATGGTCTTCTTCATTATATCCGGCACCGAACGGCACTTTATCCAAGTGATAGTCGCCGGACATCATCGCACCCAATATATCAACTTCTTTGTATTCTCCGCTTTTGCTTTTGGTTGCAATATGAAAAGCCAACGGACCGGCGGTAGAGTGCGAAACATTCATCGGCGAAACTCGCATATTATCACCGATTTCCACACTTTCGCCCTGATGAATAATTTCAATTTTCGGCATAAATTCTTCCGGCACGCTGTTATTCTTCATCTGGTCACGAATAAGACGAGCCGTATACTCGCTGGTATAAATGGTCGGAAGCTTAAATTTGGCTGCTGCCAAATATATCAAAGCACCGATGTGGTCTTCGTGGCAGTGTGTAATAAATATGGCATCAATCGGCTTATCTGCCTGACTGTACGGATTTTCAAAATACGGACGCATATCCGGAATTGCCGAATTATAGCTTATCCAATCCGGCGGAAACATCGCACCGTCATCAATCAAAATGCGCGCGGTCTGCTTGCCCGGCTCGCTATGTTCAACCATAATCGCACTGGCACCGATTCGGTACGGGTTATTACCGCCCAAAAACTGAACTTTTGTGCAGATATCTTGTTTATTGTGCGCCATATTTTTTCTCCCGAATTGAAATTTGCTCTTATCATACACTATTTTTGACAAAAATCAACCGTTTTTTAATGAATATTCCAAAAAAATACCGCCGAGGTTCTAACCCCGACGGTATTTTTAAATCACTTTTCGGAAATCATCTGTATACATTTTTCGAATGCCTCCGGCTTCGGCATCGCAAACTTGTTATCGATTGAACAAAAGTAATCGTACTTTGTGCTTGCGTGTAACACCGGTCTGACCTTTCCGATTTTGTCCTTATACGGCGGCAGATAGCGTTGGCCGTCAAACTTGGTAACCAGAGGAATGTCAGAGCCCTTCTGATTAATCCAATAGCGGCTGCAGCCGAAGTCTTTCACATTGACACCTTGATAAGTCAGCAAGGTAAAAGTATCGTCCACTGCCGCGTGGTTTCGTCTGAACAGCGCAAAGTTGCTGTAAATTGGCAACTCCAATCTGCGTTTCTCACTACCGGCCTTGCCGAACAGATATTCGGTTTGTTCCTGCAAATGGTCGGCAATGTCTCTGTCGGTATAAACACGCACCTCCTCATAAGAGAGGCTGAAGTACACGCTTAAAACCTCGACTCCCCAAATTTTATCGGCAAATTCGGGAATCAGAAACGGCATTACCACCATAGAAACGCTGTTTTTGTGGCGATAGACCAGACGGCACGGCGGTTCAAGCGGAATCCAGCCCATCTTGCGACGTTCCAGATAAAACTTGTAACCTTCGTTCAACATAGGCAACTGCTCGACTTTGACCTGCATTCGAATATATCCATAAAAATTGCATTTAGAGTTAATAATATAAAAAACTGTGCTCATTATAAAACGTTTTGCCGATTTGTCAACCCGCATAAAATAAAAGCACGCTTTTGCCGATTGCGACGTGATTTTCGCCATTTATATGTCATATTTCTCCTATTTGTCACACAAAAAAAAGCGCCGCAAGAGCGCTCTTTTTATTGGCGGTGAGATAGGGATTGTTCTTCGCTTCGCTCACAACCCTCTGCGCTCATCGGCTTGCGCCGACCGGCATACTTCCGTCTGCCTCTCGCTTGTGGTCGAACCTTCCCTCTAGGGTTCAAATCCCTTTCACCGCTTTTTCAATAAAAAAAGCGCCGCAAGGGCGCTCTTTTTATTGGCGGTGAGATAGGGATTCGAACCCTAGGTACGCGGTAAAACGTACAATTGATTTCGAGTCAACCGCATTCGACCACTCTGCCATCTCACCTTAAAGTCTTATCCTTATTATTCTATTTTATTTTAAATTGCAACACATTAATTTCAGCAAACCACATTTTTTGCGTTTTTATCTAAAAATCATTAGACAAACAGCGAAAAGTCAAACGCTTGAAAGATAATAAAACTACCAGCCGCAAGAAGGAAATACAGATGCATTGTCTCGGTAAAGAATATCGCGTTGTCTGCTCACAAACGCCGGACAAACACACTTTCATTGACATTGTTCCAGCCGACAATGCCCTACATTTGCTTATTCTGCAAGAGCGAGCCCGTCGCAGTTACGGAGCCGAAATTATTGCCGGTTCCGTCAAACTTTATGATATGGGCGAAGGCAATCGGCCGGAAATTCTATTCTTGCCGCCGGAAAACGGTGGTCTGCCGGAAGTCGAGTTTTCCACGGCCGAGGAAAATCTTTTACGCCGCAAAATTACCCTGAGTTTTGAAGAAATGATGGCGCAGAATCGGCAAAGCACCATTACGGTACGGCCGGAAATCCGTCACGAATATATCGACAGCATTATTGATGCCATGAATGATACGTTGGATGCTTCTTTAAAAGCCTCCGAATACCCGCAATCGCCGGAAGAAGAACAACATAAAATCCTCTCCGAGCGCCAAAAACGAGCCGACCGTACTCGCGAACAAACTGCGGAATATTTGCGTCGTCGTGATGAAAAATACACAAAATATAACTTGACATC
This sequence comes from uncultured Pseudomonadota bacterium, assembly GCA_902793695.1. Lineage (GTDB taxonomy): Bacteria > Pseudomonadota > Alphaproteobacteria > RF32 > CAG-239 > RUG410. The sequence continues at coordinate 17,744 of CADBEI010000023.1, forward strand.
TTTACAAATTAAGCAATTATTGCACCGTGATTATTGAAAGAAGAAAAATGGAAATCAAAAAATACAAAGTCGTATGCTCGCAGCCTAAATTTTCGGACGATATATACATCGATATCGCTCCGAGCGACGGCATAATTCACGTGTTGCACCGGCAAATCAGCAATCAGCCGCTGTCGCGCCTTTATGGTTCGATTTATTTGCAGGATAATAACGGCGATGTTTCGGTTGAATTTCCCAAACCGCAGGCTCCTAAAGATTCTCCGATGTATAAAGGAATAATAAATCAATATTCTTTTTTGGAAGCGCAAATTATCGAAAGCTATCGCAAAATGCGGCAATCCGACAGCGAATCCACTCTCAAAGTATGCAGTGTGAATCAAATGTTTGAGCTTTCCGAGCGCAAAAATGCCGAAGCGGATGCTTTTGAAAAAAGACGCCGCGAAAGAATGCGTATGATTGAGGAAAAAACCGCCAAACCGGCAAGTTATAAGCAAAAACACACTGCCCAAATCGTGCCGCAAACTCCGCAAGAAGAACAACGCCTGCGACAAGAACGGCAAATTGCCTCGGCGCGCCAATTGCGCATAATTGTCGAGCAAAAACGTGCCACAGAAACGACTCCGGCTTGGTTACGCTTTCAAAAAGAATACAGCGGAGATTAATTTATCTCATAAAAACATTGCAATTTTCCGGCGGATATGTTAGCGTATCCGCCGAGTTAGTATTATTTATAAACATTTTAAACTTTATAATTATGGATAAAAACAAAGCACTTTACGAAATGCAAATGTGGCAACAAAACAACTGCGGCAGATTCGAAGAATACGACACTCTGTGGGAAATGTTCCGCACGGTCGTAACTTCAAGCAGCTGGGGCACTTCAGAATTCGGCGGTCCGGTGTGGCTGATGGATTTTTCGCTGGCCAATCTCCAAAAACTTTTCCCCGACAATCCGTGGCTTACGGCAATGGAAAAAGAATGGGAAAAAGGCAAGTGGGAACATAACGGACAAGCCAAGTCAGATACGCTTAACCGCTTTTCCGAATGGTTTCAGCTCCGTGCCGAACATCTGGTGAATCAGCTCGGATTGGGCAACGTTATCATCAAGCAGGAAAGCTCGTACGACGGTAACATTTCGTTCTACGGCTGGTGTCTTTTCTTGGATGTTTTGCAAAGTTTGGTCGGCGGTATAGTCGAGCGAATTCATCATCAAACGATGTTGAGGTTCAATTTCTCGTGCGCTGAGGTTGATGCGGTTATCCGCGGCAACTTCCTCACTCGTCTGAAAAGCGACACCATGGTCGGCAGATTCCCCGGAGGTTACGGTTCCGGATTTCATTACTACAAACACAGTGATGCTTACGGCAACTGCTATCTTCTGGAGCACTTCAGCGAGACCAAGGGCTATGTGATACCGGAAACCGCGCCGGAGAAATTCTTGATGCTGATTGTCAACGACCTGATGGAATGCAAGGCGCAAGGCTACGGCAACAAGGCCGACGCCAACGGCAACACCGTTCCTTATCCGCAGATGAAGTTTGAGCAATACCTTGATATTCACCGCGGTACCGGTCATCATATACGTCCGACAAGCGATGTTTTTCAATGGTGGAGCAAATACGGTCTGACTCAAGAAATCAGAATCGAATTGCCGCAAATTGACGCCAAGTACGGGGAGTTTTGGCATCGCCAATTCCCACCCAAACAAAACTGGCGTACCATAAAGTAAGTACAAAGAAAAATCGTCCGACTAACCTCGGACGATTTTTTTACACCTTGTGCGGCAATGCGGCATAAAGCCAATCGGTCAGTCGATTCGGTAAAATCGATAAAAACCAGGTTGCCAAGCGCATCGGCCATGGAAAGGCAATCAATCCCACATTATTTTCCAGCCGCTTTACGATAATTTCCGCCGCCTTTTCCGCACTCATAAAAAACGGCATCGGACAGGTGTTTTTATCGGTAATTCTGGACTTTACAAACCCCGGACAAATTACGCTCACATCTATATTATCTTGTTTCAAACTGCCGCGAAGCGCCTCTCCGTAGGCCTTTACACAGGCTTTGGTTGCGCTGTATGACGGGCAACTCGGCAAACCGTGATAACCGGCTATCGAAGCGGTAATTGCGATGGTTTTCACCGCTTTTTTATCCGCCCGCGCTCCAAAAATTTCTGCTACCGGCGTCACCGTATTCAGCACCCCGAACACATTGGTATTAAAAGTATTATACACGTTTTCCGCGGTTTCTTCGCCGGTGGAAACTCCGGCATTGGCAAACACCAAATCCAACTCCGCCGTTTGGTTACAAGCCTTTATCCACTCTGCCATCGCCTCTTTATCGCATACGCTGATAATCTGCGGATAGACCATCGCTCCGAGCTCACGACATTTTTCCGCCACAGCATTAAGTCGCTCGACATTGCGCCCGCTTAAAAACAAATTCTTTACTCCATGCGCCGCCAAATACAGCGCCACCGCCTCTCCTATTCCCGACGAGGCACCGGTAATCAAAACATTATTAAATTTTTTTTGCATATTCGTAATATCCTTCTGGAAATTAACCGATTTTTATTGTATAAGCGAGTAAAGTTTATAATGTATATGTTTATTTTGCAAGAGGGAAGATATGGCCGAAATTTTAAATCGCTTAAACGAAGTTCGCCGCGGTGTTATGTTTATTATCGAAGCGCCGTCCGGCACCGGTAAAACCACCGTTATCAAAAAACTTTTGGAATTGGATAAAAAACTGAACTGGTCGGTTTCGGTAACCACTCGCGCACCGCGCGCCGGTGAACAAAACGGCGTTGACTACTATTTCATCAGCGATGCGGAATACGATAAGCTTTTAAAAGAAGATGCTTTTTATGAGCACGTTGATTCGCAATACGGCAGCCGCTACGGTACTTTGCGTTCCGAAGTTGACGGTTTCTTAAATATAGGTCAGGATGTGTTGTTTGATATGGATTGGGAAGGCCTGCGTCAAATGAAGTCCAAAGCGCCGGATGACGTGGTTTCGGTTTATATGTTGCCTCCTTCAATCAAAGAATTGCGGCGCCGTCTGGAAGGACGCAGTACCGACAGCAAGGAAATTATCGAAAAACGCATGGGATTGGTGCTTGAAAAAATGCAACATTGGACCGAATACGATTATGTAGTGATTTGTGACGATGTTGACCAGACCGTTGATACCATTCGTCAAATTTTTTCTGCCGAAAGAATGAAACGTAAGCGCCAAATCGGCTTGATTGAATTTACACAAAAACTGATTGATGAGGTAAAAAATGGATAAATTGCCGTTTATCAGCAAATACGGACAAATCTCCTATTGCACCGACTCACAAACCTTTGTGCGACAAAGAACCTATATTATCATTAAAAAAGGCACCGATATATTGTGCAAATATAATCCCGATGATGAATTGTATTCTCTGCCGTCGGATAATGATGTTGAAATCGTTGCCGAACCGACACTCTCTTTTACGGTTCTGTCTTATGTGTATGAAAATCGACACCCCCTTAAAGAAACTCAAACCTATCACCTTTATGACGTTGCAAACGCTGACTTAGCCGATACACCGTTGCAATGGTGTCACTTTGATGATATTGCCCTCAAAAAAATAATGTTTGATGCGACGCAAATGGTTGGCATTAAAAATTTAGTGGTAAGGACTAATAAAAATGAAGAAAATTTTTGATTCCATTGAAGATATGGTCGGTCATACTCCGCTGCTACGCTTAAATAAACTTAAAAAGTTGTGCGGTTTTAATGCAAATATTTTAGCCAAATGCGAGTTCTATAATCCGATTTTTTCGGTTAAAGACCGAATCAATAAAGATACCGTTTTTATTGAAGCAACATCCGGCAACACCGGTGCAGCTCTGGCGGCTTTTTGTGCCGCCCGCGGCTATAAGCTGATAATTGTTATGCCGGAAAATATGACAGCGGAGAAAATTGCCCTCATTCGCCAATTCGGCGCCGAGGTTATGCTGACTCCGGCAACCGAAGGAATGTCCGGCGCCATTAAAAAAGTTGAAATCTTAAAAGAGCGCTCCGCTAATATCATTGAATTTAAACAATTTGAAAATCCGGCTAACGTTGAAGCCCATAAGCTTACCACCGGAGTAGAAATTTTGGAAGACACCGATGGTGCGGTAGATGCCATTGTTTGCGGTGTCGGCACTTCCGGAACTTTAACCGGTATTGCCTCCACTTTGCGTACCGTCAATCCCGATTTATATGTAATGGCGGTTGAACCGGCGGAAAGTCCGGTATTGTCGGGCGGAAAAGCCGGACCGCACCAAATCGGCGGTATCGGTGCCGGTAACGGTAGCTCATAGCGAAGGCTTACCGATAGGTGTTTCCGCCGCCGCCGCGGTTTGCGGCGCCGTCAATTTGGCGCAACGTTCGGAAATGAGCAATAAAAACATTGTCGTTATTTTGCCGGACAGCGTCGAACGCTACCTTTCCAACCCTTTCTATAAACATAAGGAGCCGATGGAAGAATAATGAATCTTTTCGCAATTCTGAGCCGCTATATTACCCGACAGCTGGTTGTAAACTTCTTTTTGGTGTTGTTTACAATCCTCGGTATTATTTTAATGTTCGACACCATTGAAGCGTTGCGCCGTGTTTCCGGTCGCGAAGATATTTCTTTTTGGTTTACGGTGCAATATGCCGTTACCCGTATTACCAAAACTGTGGAAATAGTTTTCCCGTTTGTGCTGATGGTGGCGGCTATGATAACTTTTTGGCGTTTGAGTAAAAACAATGAATTTGTAATTATCCGTTCGACCGGTGTATCAATTTTCGGTTTTTTGAAACCGCTGATGGTGGCGACTTTTGTTCTGGGTATTGCCAATGTTGCGCTGTTTAATCCGGTTGCGGCCAAAATGTTCGAATGGCACGAAATCCTGTCTTATCGTCTGCAATCCCATAATCCGAATGCGGTCTTGTTTTCCAGCAAAGGTTTATGGATAAGAGAAACTGATGATGCCGGACGCATTTTACTGATTCAGGCCAAGAGTCTGCGTCAAGACGACGATAAATCGGTTTGGATGCGCGATGTAATGATTACGGAGCTGGGAGAAAATTCGCAAATAAAGAAAAGTTATAACGCTTCTTTTGCCACACTTGACGGCAATATTTTTCACCTGAAAGACGTTAAAATAATGATTAACGGCGAACCGGTGCAGACGTTGTCCGATTATGCTTACGAAACCACCATCGATGTTCAGAGAATTAAAGATAATTTCATTGATCCGGAAGCGATTTCCTTCTGGCGTCTGCCCGATACCATCAATTTTTATGAAAAATCAGGTTTTTCGGCCCGATTGCACCGCATGCGCTTTTTAAGCTTGCTGATTTCGCCGTTTTTGTTGGTCGGAATGTTAATGTTGGCGGCGGTATTTATGTTGCAGAACACCCTGCGCGGCTCGGCAATTATGTGGCGCGTGGTCATCAGTATCGTCACCGGATTTTCTTTTTATTTCCTGTCGCAAGTGGTGTATGCCTTTGGTGTAAACGGCTATATTCCGGTGTGGCTGTCGGTGACGGCGCCGACTATGATTATCTGGCTTATCAGCACCTCGTTACTCATTCAATCCGACGAAGTGGCAAAAAACATTAACACTCATCAGCAACGCGGAAATCGCTATTCAAGCATTAAAAAACCCGTCGTATTAACGACGGGCTTTCTTTAACGCCTGAAAAAATTACTTTTTCTTCGCCGGAGCTTTTTTCGGCGCAGCTTTCTTTACGGTTGCTTTCTTAGCCGGAGTCTTTTTGGTTGCAGCTTTTTTCGGAGCCGCTTTTTTAGCAACAGTCTTTTTCACAGTAACTTTCTTTACCGATGCGGTTTTGGTTGCCGCCTTCTTTGCCGTGGTTTTCTTGGCGGCAGTCTTCTTGGCCGCAGCTTTCTTCTCTGTGGCTTTCTTAGCCGGAGCCTTTTTGGTGGTAGCCTTTTTCGGAGCCGCTTTTTTAGCAACAGTCTTTTTCACAGCAACTTTCTTTACCGATGCGGTTTTGGTTGCCGCCTTCTTTGCTGTGGTTTTCTTAGCGGCAGTCTTCTTGGCCGCAGTTTTCTTCTCTGTGGCTTTCTTTACTGCTGCCTTTTTAGTCAAAGCCTTCTTTGCGGTAGTCTTCTTTTTAGCCGAAGTCTTCTTTGTTGCTACCTTTTTAGAAGTCGCCTTTTGGGCTGCGGCTGTCTTCTTCGCAGTTGCCTTTTTGGCCGTTTTCTTTTTAGTCACTTTCTTCTTGGCGGCTTTCTTGGCCTCAGCCTTTTTCTGCGAAGCTATACGAGCTTCTTCCAATTCTTTTTCGCTGAAGAATCCGAGATGGATTGCGTTCTTCGGCTTCAAATCGGCAAACGCCGGATCCTTGCTTTCCACGCCTGTGCGAATCTTTTTAATGGTATTGTCGGTTGTTTGCAACAAGCGCCGGATTTCCTTATCCGCAACTTCCGGATAATTAACCATAAGCCACAAAATTGCCGCTTGTTTTTCACTACGTTGTGTCGGCGACAAAACTTTCTTCGCCTTAGCATTGTGCTCACGTACATCATTTTCGAGCTTATTCGGCACTAAATCGGCGGCGGCATCAGCCTCGCAACGGCGAATTTCTTCCCACGAAAGTTGGCCGTTGTTTACCGGACTCAAGCCCTGAATATTCGAAGCAATATCGCCATCGGCAATCGCCTGAATTTCCAATTCGTGAATTTCACAAAAATTTGCAATCTGACGAAAAGTCAGGGTTGTATTTTCAACCAGCCATACTGCCGTGGCTTTCGGCATTAAAGGAGCTGCCATATTTTTATCCTTTCATAAAAAACTTCTACTTTATCTACAATAGACACGCAAATTATAATATACAAACATTTTTTTTATTTTATAAACGCAAAAAGCCCGCAAAATTGCAGGCTCAAGCTTTTGTTCAAACCGAGATTAGTTTGATTTCAAACCGAAAGCGGCAAACTTGCTGTTGAATTTGCCGACCTGACCGCCGTTATCAACAATACGGCGAACACCGGTCCACGCCGGATGCGACTTTGGATCGATTTCCAGCTTCATGGTATCGCCGGCCTTACCCCAAGTCGATTTGGTCTTAACTTCCGTTCCGTCTGTCATCACATAAGTAATCTCGTGATAATCCGGATGAATTCCCTTTTTCATTTTTCTCTCCAATTCAAATGCTTTACATAAGTTTTTACGCCTTTATACATTAAGCAATTTAAATACGCAAGCATTATTTTCACGGTTTTTAAATTTTTTTTAATTATTTTGCAATTGCATCGGCAATTTTTTGTTTCAAAGCCTCATTGGTGGCGAATATACTGCCGCCGAACAAAGCTTTTTGCAAGTTTTCCGAACGAGTGTCGGTTTCGCCGACGGCAAAAATGTAACCGCCCGCTTCTTTAACCAACAAAGCGCCCGCGCTCAATGTGCAAAAATCGCTTTTTACCGCAACGGCAGCGTCGATTTTACCGGCCGCAACATAAGCCAAATCCAGCACCGTTGTTCCGCTGATTCGCGGATTCGCACTAACGGCTGAAGCACCTTTAATCGCACGCTCGTCGGCATTTGCCGCAACCAGCGCCTTATCGGCATTTTTAGCGGCAGCTACGCGCAAACGTTCGTGATTGCGAAAACCTTCCTTAAAAGCGCCACTGCCTTTTTCGGCAAAAAACAACTCGTCATTAATCGGGCTGTACACCACCGCGGCTGTGGCACTATTATCCTCTACCAATGTTGCCGAAATCGCAAACGCCGCATTACCGTGTGCAAAATTGACAAAGCCGTCGAGCGGGCACACTGCAAAAAACTTACCGCCGGCCGGCAAGGCATCTTGCGCCGCACAAACCACCGGATATCCGGCTTTCACTTTACTCAATTCTTCACGCAGAATCTTCTGCACTTTTTCGTACGAGCGTTGCGCGAACGAATTGTCGGCATGCACCGAATTTTGCAAATGCTCCAATTCGTTAAAATCACGTCCCAAAGCCGCTGCCGCTTTTTTCACGGCACCAATCATCAGGTTCAATGTCGGGGAAATATAAGCCATTATTTTGCTCTTTCCACATAATTGGCTTCGGATGTGCCGACCACGATTTTATCTCCCACGTTAATAAACGGCGGAACACCGATGCGAACACCATTATCCAAAATTGCCGGTTTATATGACGAAGAAACAGTCTGACCTTTCAGCGCCGGTTCGGTTTCTACCACGGTGCAAACAACCTGCAACGGCAAATCAACCGAAATCGGACGACCGTCAATATAAGAAACGCGAACTTGCATACCATCGGTCAAAAACGGACGAGAATCGCCCAAAATATCGGACGGCATTGAGAATTGTTCGAATGTGTCATTTTCCATAAAAGTCAATCCGGCGGAATCTTCAAACAAAAATTGGCAATCTCTGTCTTCCACCATCAATTTTTCAACCGTATCCTCGGTGCGGAAACGTTCGTTGGTTTTGGTACCTGCCTCAACTTCTTTCATTTCGACCTGCATAAATGCACCGCCCTTACCCGGCTTAATGTGTACGGCTTTGGTAATGGTCCACGGTTTACCCTTATATTCGATAACCCAGCCGATTCTGATGGCTCCTGCAAGTTGTTTCATATTAGTATCTCCTATTCACAATTTAAAAAAGATTGATTTTCAAGCGTTAAACGATTCGCTTTGATGAGCGCAACATAAAATATTTTTTTTTATTTGGCAAGCAGAATCGTATGAGAAGAGTAAAAATACTTGACAAAAAAACGAAGAATGAGTAAAATGAAAGTAGCAAACAAAGTTAGCGATGAGGTAAAATATGTCACTGAAAGAAGCCAAACAAAAAATTTCAGAACTCAAAGATGATATCATTTGCTCTCCATACCATGAACGGAGCGAAAAAGCAAAAGATATTATTGATTTGTTAAAAGAATACCCTCAACTTTGCTCTGATGCTCTGGATATGATAGAGGAAGTATCTTATTTAATTGATTACGATTGTAAAAAAGACCTGTTAAACAGCATTACAGAAATGAAACCGGAGTTAAGTATTAATATAATTCAACGATTTGATAAATTTTACATTGACGATGAATACATAATATCTAAAATTGAGGGCATTTTGCAAAAACAACCTGATTTGGCGGAACAAGTTATTGAAAGCGTAACAAACTGGGAGGAGGACGAGCGCAATAAGGCTCTTACATTAGTTTTAAAAAATCGGCCGGATCTTTTTTCAAAAATCAAAGATGACGCACAAAATAAATCTTCTCTCATTCTTGAATTTATTAAATCAAAAAATGAACTTTCTGAAAAAGATATTAATTTAATCTTAGGGGGATTTTCTTATAAAAATTTCTGCAAATTATATAATCAATACAATTACATAAATCAATATATAAAATATATTCAACAAGCAGGGCTTAACTTTATAGAGAAAGTGGCAAAAGGTAATCCGAATAATAAAGAAATCTTAAAAAAATGCCTTCTGATGATGTATGATTTTGATGCCGATAAAACTAAGAAAGTTACCAATGAAATTTTAGCTCTGCAACCGGAACTTAAGGATTTTTCAGACCAACTTAATATTCTTAAATTACGGATTCCTGACTTTCCCAAGCTGGAGAAAATTAAGAATATTCATAAGCACCCGTTTGTTTATACAACAGGTAATTCTGATTTAACACAATTACAACATCGGATAAATGTAAGAGAAGACGCACAAAATACCTTTGCATCTCCCATTAAAAAAATAAACGAACAGCAAGAATCGGTATTTGCTGAAATAAGTAAAATCGAAAAAGCCCTTGATGAAAATGCTGATTTAAACGAAATAATTAAACGCTTTAATTCTTTGGCAGAGCAAAACAAAGGAAAAAATTATATTGACGACGTCAATCAAAAACTTAAAGAACAAAGAGCTAAAATAGGCCTAAAAATAAAACAGGCCCACCAATTTTACGGAAAACAAATACAGCAAATATTAAATTCGCCTGAAAAAATAAATGGGATCTTAAAAGAAATAGATTTTTCAGACGATACATCATCTGTGCTTGCCTCTACAATTTGTACATTGGCAGAGCGTACTAAAAATCAAGATGTATTGAAGTTATTATCGCATAAAAAAGAAGAAGCATATGGTGTTTGGGATTACAGAGATATTAGCGAACTTGAAGATTCTTTAGCTCAAAAAAATTATATTGTTGAAACCTTAAATAAAAAATACCCTAATTTATCTTTAGAAGAACAGCTCATTCAAGCCGCTTATGATGTTGTCAAATCAGGCGATGAGCAAAAGAAAAAAGAATTCAATGATTTAATCCTTGCGGAAGGTGAACCTCGACTCGCTGAATTAGACGCGAGAGTTATGGATTACTTACACAAAAATTGCACCCAAGATAACTTAGATAAAGTTAATGCCTTGCGCTCTTTTTACGGCTTAAAAGTTGAGTTGGCAACCGGCAATACGGTAGATATCGATGAACGAACGGCCGTAAGAAAGGTATTTGACCGAACTTGGAGTTCTTATGAAAGAGGTAAAAATACCGAAACCGGTGAGCCTTACTACAGTGAAGCAGAATTGGAGCAAGCCCGAAAAGAAAATCCGGATAAAGTAGAATCTAATCCGTATTATGAAAATTCTGTCAGTCCGGCATATAGAAAATATTTTGAAGAAAATGATATTTATCAAATATATCATAGCAATAAATCTAGCGATGAAAAAAAATATTCGGCACAAAATTATTTTGACCAGATGATTGATAAATCGTCATTTAAAGCTTTGCGAAAACATGGTTTATATAATGATATGAAAATTATTTGCGATACACTGGAAGCATTACAAGTAGAGCCGGAAATTGCCACTCAGTTTAATTTGAAAGATTTAAGCGATATGGTGGTAAATTCTCATAATACGCTGAAAGACAGAAAGGTTTACAACCAAGAGACTGGGGATTATATGTTTACCAAAAGTCCGCATACCGACGAACTTAACGGTAGTTGGCGCAGTCCTTATTATTGGTATGATGATGATAACGATGATGACGATGAATATGACGACAAACGGGACTCTGATGAATATAGTGACGATGATAGCGAAGATGAGAAATCTTCTGTTAAAAAAGAATATGATGAAGAAGGTTTTGAAATTATGCCAGAGACAAATTACTATTCAGAATATAGTGAAGAACCGGCCGCACGTGACACTTGGTGGGAAAATTTAGCTGATCATAACCCTAAGGCAGTAAAACACATCAGTGAAGCCATGAAACGTCATGGTAGGGAAGATGATGCTATTTCCGGATTTTGGAAAGCGGCAAGTTATGGTACTCCGGGAGTTGGCAGTCGTCGAGATTGGCGTTTACTTTCAGCAACTTTGCACCATGCAGAAGCAATTCAATACGGTGGAAACGATGACAAGAAAAATTTTGTAGGTACAGCAAGGTATTACGATTACTACGGTGATACTTTTGCCAAAGATGATATGCATGTTGATTATCATAAATCATTTCATCGACGTGATACACCATTTGACGCACTATATATAAATCCGAATGCAAAATCCGCCGGAGATAAATTGGCAACGGAAAATAAACCTGATGAAAGTGCGCAAAAAGCTTTTCTGATTACCTCTTTTACCGATTCGCATATGCATTTTTATGCCGGTTTCCGTAAGAAAGACCAATACACAGCACCGCTTTACCACATGAGAAATATTGAAAAAGAAAAACAAGAAAGAGTGAGAAAAACCGAGCAACAACTAACTTTTTTAACCAATTTGGCCAATACTGTTACCAGTATTGCAATTTGCACATCAGAAGCCTGCAGAACAGAGGAAAAAATTAAAAAATCCACTCAAAAAATTGCTAAAACAGTAAATATTTTATCCGATTCCGAGAAGAAATCTCCTTCCGGAAAGCCTCCGCGTTTCACAAAAGCGAAGAACAAGCAATACGCGTAGAACAACACATTCAGCTTTGCTTTTTCTCTAAATACTTTACATCATCCAAAATGATAAAATCGGCGTTGAGGGCAGAAAAGTCGCAATCATCTTCAATTTGCACCGCGTTCTGAATCAAAAAAAGCTCGGCATACCAATCAAGCAACTCTTTATTGGATTCGAAACCGTCTTTCCAAAACTTAAAAATCACAAAATCCGGCTCGCATTCGCTGACAATCATCGCCTCGTGCCGCCGGTTACGTGCTACAACACCGAGCACCGCTTTTGGTGCTTTTTTCTGCACTTCTTTAATCAGTTTTTGCGGCTTTTCCGCTTTTACGGTATTTAAAATCAACCCGTCGGGATTATATTGCAAATAAAAATCGAGCGCCCGCTCTCCCTCGGCCAACACCAACTTATCGGCCGCACCTGTCTTTTTGATAAACTCGGACGCAAACTCCGGCGAAGTCGTATCCGGCAAAATAAAACAACCGATTTCGGCGCAATTTAATAACTTAAAATTTTCTTGCGTAATTCTGACGATAAAGTTTTGCATTTTAAAAATCTTTGTGTTACCAATGTTAATATGTGATTAAGTATACAACAATTTTGCAGAAAGGAAAGTGTTTTTATTATGGTTATGGAAAATATGGAACAAAGCCGCAATTCTCTTATTCGTTTGAATAACATCATTGACGAACTCGCCACCGCGATCGCTCGGCAAAAGCAGCGTTATACCCAAATGCTGGAAGAGCAGAAAAATCAAAAAGACGCGGCCGAGGCCAGAGTTGCCGTTTTAGAAACACAAACACAAGCCCTCGCCGACGAAAAGGAAAAGTTGCACATTGAGCTGATTGCCTTACAAAACAATACCGAAGCCGCGGATAAAATCAAAGAATTACAGGCCGAGGTCGAAGGCAAAAACAATAAAATTTCCGGTTTGCAAACCGAAATTCAAAATTTAAACACGGCTTTGAATAACCGCAAAAAGCAAATTGAAGAATTAAGCGCACAAAACAACGAATTAAAGCAACAGTTTGCCGCTGCGCAAGGTCGTATTGCCGAGCTCGAAAATGCCGCTGTTGCCGCAAACAATGCCGACGCACAAATTCAGGCACGCTTGGACGAGGCGCTGAAACAAAAAGACGAATTAACGCAAAATTATCAACAGGCTGAACAAAAACTTGCGGAAATGCAACAAACCATAACTCAAACCACCGAAAACATCGATGATGTTGTCGCCAGATTAGAAAAGGTATTGGAAGACCATGGGACAAGTGACAATAACAATTGATAAACGTGAATATGTGATTGCCTGCGGTGACGGACAGGAAGCACATATTATGAAACTTTCACGGATGTTGGATGAAAAAGCCAGACAACTTTCAGCCAATTCCGCTGCCATCAACGAGAATATGAAACTGGCGATGGTCGGGCTGTTGTTGGCCGATGAACTGGCGGATATTACCGCCGGTAAAGCAGTTGAATTTGATTCGCCGGATAAAATCCGCCGCGCCGATGCCGAAGCCGCTCAAGTCATCGATTCGCAAACCGCAAAAATTGCGCAAATTTTGCAAAATATCTGATTTGCGTCATTTCGGCGACTTTTGTCCGTTTTTTTTGCTTGTAAAACGAAAAGCTTTATGTTATATTTAAAACATAGATGGGAAGACTGTCTGACACGTATTAACCGCATGTCTCTCGAGCCAACATTATCAATTCGGGAGCTGTCACTGTCCGGATCGTGGTCCGGTTATATGGCGCCCACCTAGTCACAAGCGGTTCGGTCTGAATGTAAGAGCATACGGTCAGACGGTTTTCTCTTTTTAAACCCTATCATTGCACACTGTCAAAATTAATCCGCGGATCTACAAATGAGTAGGTTAAGTCGCTGATAAGTTTCAGAATCAACCCGAGCAACCCGAAAATATACAACGTACCGAACACTACCGGATAATCGCGAGTGGTAATGGCCTCATACCCCAGAAGCCCCAAGCCGTTCAGTGAAAAAATCACCTCAATCAGTAACGAACCCGTAAACAGCATTTTTATCAGCAAAGAAGGGAATCCGGCAATAATAATCAGCATGGCATTGCGAAAAACGTGCCCGTACAGAATTTTATTTTCCGGCACCCCTTTAGCCCGTGCCGTCAAAACATATTGCTTATTTATCTCATCCAAAAACGAGTTTTTGGTCAGCATGGTCAAACCGGCAAAACCACCGATGACAATGGTCAATACCGGCAATGTAATGTGCCGAAAATAATCCAAAATCTTTGCGCCCAAAGTCAGCGTATCCCAATTATCCGACACCAAACCGCGCAGCGGAAACCATTGCCAATACACCCCGCCGGCAAAAAACACAATAAAAAACACCGCCAGCAAAAACACCGGCATTGCCGAACCCACCACAATCATAAACGAGGTAATCGTATCAAATTTCGAACCGTCTTTTTGAGCTTTGCGGATTCCCAAAGGAATGGCTATTAAATAAATAATGAGTGTTGACCATAACCCGAGTGAAATCGATACCGGCAAACGCTCTTTTATCAACTCGGTAATGTTTTTGTCGCGATAATAACTTTTGCCGAAATCAAAGCACAGATAATCCTTAATCATTTTACCGTAACGATAATACCACGGCTTATCAAATCCGAATTGCTCCTCCAAAGCCTTAATCAAATCCTCCGGCACACCTTGTGCGCCCACATATTTGGACGACGATGAGGATTCGCTTGTGGCACTGTTGTTTACTTCGGCAGTGCCCGTAATTTGCGATTTAGCATCGGTATTCATTCCGCGATATTGTGCCAAAACATAGTCCACCGGCCCGCCGGGTGCTAACTGAATAATGGCAAAATTAACCGTTATAATCCCCCATAGCGTAAACGGAATCAGCAACAAACGTTTTAAGATATAACGACGCATCCTACTTCTCCTTTATCCACCACGTAAACGGCTGAAATCCAACCTTTATATCAGTTTCCGGCTGTCCGAATTTATCATGATAAGCCACCCGCGAATACGGTGAATACCATTGAAAAATCATATAATTTTCGTGCAATAATACTCTGTCAAGCGCTTTGACGTACGCCACATAATCCGCTTTTTTCTGAGCCGAAACCAAACCCTTAATCAGCGCATCCACCACCTCGTTTTTAATGCCGATAATATTGTTACTGCCTTTAATATCGGCGGATTCGCTACCCCAATAATCACGCTGTTCGTTCCCCGGCATTTGCGAAACCCGATACGACACAATCGCCATATCAAAGTCAAAATTATCCAAACGGTTCTTGAAAATATTTACTTCCAAATTGCGGAACACCGCCTTAATTCCGATTTTGCGCAGATTTTCAATAAACGGCAGCATTACTTTGGTAAAGGTTGCACCATTGGCGGAGTTACTCAAAATTTCAATTTCTAACGATTCGCCGGTTTGCAAGTTCGTCATTTTGCCGTCAACAAAATCATATCCGGCTTCTTTCAGCAGTGCCACCGCTTTTTTCAAGTTCTCACGCGAATCATAAATATCCGGATTTGTCGTTAATTCATACGGTTTTGTAAACACTTCCTCCGGCAATTTATTGCGATATTGTTCCAAAATTGCCAACTCTCGACCTTCGGGCAAACCGGTTGCTTCCATACCGGTATTGGTAAAATAGCTGAACAAGCGTTTATATTGATTATAAAACAGTTTTTCATTGGCCCACTCAAAATTAAAAGCCAAATCCAAAGCCTTGCGCACCCGCCTGTCCTTAAACTTATCGCGCCGCACATTATAGGCAAAGTTCTGCAAAATCGCCGGATTGTTATGTTCTATATTTTCTTTTTTGATTACGCCCGATTTAATTAAATCGTTGTCATATCCGGTCATCCATATTTTAGCGATATATTCCTCTCTGGCATCAATGTTTCCGGAATACAGCGCTTGCAAGGTAACGGTCGTATCCTGATAATAATCGTAACGAATGGTGTCAAAATTATAGAAACCCCTTTGCGACGGTAAATCCTTGCCCCAATAATTCGGATTTTTTTGCAACTCCACAAATTTATTTACCTGAAAATCTTTTACAACATACGGTCCGCTACCCAAAGGCACTTGCAAAGTCGGTTTATCAAATTCGCGCCCATCCCAATCTTTTTTTGAAAAAATCGCAAATTGCGCCAAAATCATCGGTAACTCTTTATTGTTTGTACCTTCTTTGAAATAAAAACGAACTTCTCTCTCGTTTATTTTTTCCACGCGGTCAACATCGCCGTAATACACTCGATATATCGGTGAACCTTTTTCCATAATGGCATTAAAACTGAACACCACATCATCAGCGGTTACGGGCGTACCATCAGAAAATTTTGCTTTTTTGTTCAGAATAAAACCGACATAGCTTTTATCTTCAGGCATATCAAACTTTTCAGCCAACAGCGGATATACCGTAAACGGATCGTCGGTCGGCGAAGTACCGAGCGTTTCCATACTCAAACCGGCCACAAAAGTCGCCGCCACCCCTTTGAAAATATACGGATTGAAATTATCAAACGTACCGTAGGCCGGCAACACTATCTTACCTCCCTGCGGCGCATCGGGGTTTACATATTCAAACGCCTTAAAATCGCCGTCATACTTTGCCTCGCCGTATAGCGCAATTCGATCAACGATTTTGGCCTGTACGCCCCAAACGGCGCAAATCCATATCAGACTAGCCGTTATAATTGTTTTCATCTGTCCAACCGCCGAAAGGATACACCAAATCTTCGTCTTTTTCTTCCTGTTTTTGCGTTTGCACTTGCGGCACACTACTTGCCGCGGCAACAACAGGCTCTGCCGAAGCAGCTGCAGAAAACTCAGTAGCTGTCGGATATTCCGGATTATTTTCGTTTTGCGCTCGGAGTGAGTTAAGAGTGCTTTGCAAATTACCGAAAGACGGTGCCGATATTTCTTTTTCCATCGGCTGTTGTGCCTCGGCGCGCAAAGTAGTTTCATTATTTTCCACACCGAAAGAAGGCTCTAATCCGCCACCGGAAAACGGAGATTGTTCCATTCTCGCTTCGCCGTTGAAACTGTTGTGCAATGCCTGAAAGAACGGGTCGGATTCATCTTCTTCATTCAATGCCGGCTCAGCTTCACGCGAAGCGAACGGATTGAAACGCGCAAAAAACGACGGTTTCTTTTTGGTCTTTACCAACTCGTCATCAACTCGCTGTTCCTCGATTTCATCATCATCACGGTCAACATTGACAATGGTTTCGGTAGCTTTCGGCTCTTCCATATTAGCTAATTTCAAAACCGAAGCGTAGTCACTGCTTTTGTGTTCAGATGCCGATTGCGGCGCACGTTCCTGCGCGTTGGCAGCCAACCCTTTGATACCGTCACTGAGCGGCGCAATAATCGAATATACTTTGCCGTAAACCCCGCTCTCAATCATACTTAAAAAGATACGGTCACGGTCGTGCTTTTCAAGCATTTGCAAAAGATTCTGGTAGCGTGAACAAAATTCCAATAGTGAGCCGCGAAATACCTTGTCGCGATTGGATTTTTCGCGTACCCATGCATCAAACGTACTTTGATTTTTGCTGGCGTCCAAAATTGCCTTGCCGAGTGACCACTTTTCGCCTCGACGCACCCGTTGCCACAACAAATCAAGTTGCGCCGACGAAGCAATGTTGCAACGCTGAATAATCTCACTCAAAGTTTCGTTCATATCTTGGATAAATATATCAAATTTGTTCAACACAAAGCCGTCTTTGATTTCGTGCTCGGCGTCAAGCATAACCCGCACCACCAAATCAGTATAATCCTGATTTTTCTGGAGTTGCGTCAACAATTCCGATTGTTTGCGATTCATCGCCCGATTGGATAAAAACTGGCTGAAATACCCGAACACCATCCAAATAACCAAAATCGGCAACACCACGACCGAAAGCAAAATCAGCATTGTCTGCGGGTCTTGTTCCATCAAATGTTCTTCCGCCAATTTGGAGTTGGCAAACATAACGGCATAAATCAGCCAAACCACCGATGAAAAAACCGCCGAAAAGAAAGCAAAAAACAGCATATTTATCCCTTTTTATAAAAAACATTCTCAAACTTTGCCCCATAATAGCAGTAATTCGCAAATTTTTTATTAAAAAATCAACAAATAAAAAATAAACACTAAACATTTCAAAAAAATGTGATAAACTGCCACCGTTAACAATATGAGGTAAAAAATGAGCGATACGGAAAATTTTGTGCTGGATTTTGAAAAGACCATTGTTGAAATCGAAGAAAAAATCGAGCATTTACAATCTATGGCACGGACCGAAGATTTGGATATAAGCCGTGAAATCAAAAAGTTGCAAAAGCATTTGCAAACCCACACTGAGCAAGTTTATCGCCATTTAACTCCGTGGCAAAAAGCGCAAATTGCCCGCCACCCGTCGCGTCCGCACTGTTTGGATTATGTCAAAGCCCTGATTACCGATTTTGTGCCGCTGGCCGGCGACCGTCGTTTCGGCGATGATCCTGCTATGGTATGCGGTTTGGGGACTTTTGAAAATACACCGGTGGTGGTCATCGGACAAGAAAAAGGCAACGATTTGGATTCTCGCATAAAATACAATTTCGGTATGGCCAAGCCGGAAGGATACCGCAAAGCACAACGTTTGATGGATATGGCGGAAAAATTCAAGTTGCCGGTTTTGAGTTTTGTGGATACGGCCGGCGCTTATCCGGGAATAGATGCCGAAGCCCGCGGACAGGCCGAAGCCATTGCCTCCTCCATTGAAAAATGTTTGCAAATCAAAACACCGATTATCGCCACGGTTATCGGCGAAGGCGGTTCCGGCGGAGCAATTGCCATTGCCGTAGCCGACAAAGTTTTGATGCTTGAACACTCGATATATTCGGTTATTTCGCCGGAAGGTTGTGCCTCTATTTTGTGGCGCTCGGCCGATAAAACCAAAGAAGCGACCGAAGCCTTGCACCTAACCGCGCAAGATTTGAAAAAACTGGGCATTATTGATGAAATCGTGCCGGAACCTGTCGGGGGCGCGCACCGCAATCCGGAACAAACCATAGAAAATTTGCGTACGGCACTCAAACAGAACTTGCAGGAACTTTCCGCTGTTGCTTACGATAAATTAAAAAGCCGCCGTACCGAAAAATTTATGAAAATCGGCACCGAATTCGTACAGGTAAAAAAAGCCAAATAGCATAAGTCGTCATTATCTGTCTCGCGCTTCAAAGACTCATTAACACCCCTGTTTAAACCACTTGCAAAACAGTGCAAATCATCATATAAATCAATTATTCGCTAACATCTATTTTGTAAAGGAATGAACTATGGCAAACAAATATGCGGGAACGCAAACGGAAAAAAACCTTTGGACGGCTTTTGCCGGCGAAAGTCAGGCACGCAACAAATATACTTATTTTGCCAGCGTAGCTAAAAAAGAAGGATTTGAACAAATATCTGAAATATTCACCAAAACCGCGGCTAACGAAAAAGAACACGCCGAATTGTGGTTTAAAGAACTGGAAGAACTCGGCAACACTGCAGCCAATTTGGCCGCTGCCGCTGCCGGCGAAAATTATGAATGGACCGATATGTACGAGGGTTTCGCCAAAACTGCCGAAGCTGAAGGTTTTCCGGCATTGGCGGCTAAATTCCGCGGCGTGGCGGCGATTGAAAAAACTCACGAAGAAAGATATCGTGCACTGCTGAAAAACGTTGAAACTCAAGAAGTTTTCAAACGCTCAACCGTTAAGGTTTGGGAATGCCGCAACTGCGGACACATAATTGTCGGCACCGAAGCTCCGGCCGCTTGTCCGGTTTGTGCCCACGCTCGCAGCTATTTTGAATTGCGTGCCGAAAATTATTGATTTATCAGCGCACAAAATAAGGCATAAAAAACATCCCGCCAAACGTCGGGGTGTTTTTTATATCGTCCAATCTTTTATTTTACTTGACTTTGACAAAAAAATAAATATATAGTAATTCCGTAAAAATTTATTTTTATGATATATATTGTTATTATCCTATCAGCTCTCGGTATGTACTGGGCTGTTTATGAAATTGTGTGGAAAGTTCGTCGGATTCGTTACATTAACTATTTGCGCGGACTTTCAGATAATGAGCTTTCAGATATCTACACCGAAAGGTGGCTGAAACTGAATGCCGATATTCTTGATGACAGGCTTCGGCTCATGCAGTATGTGGAGATTATGCGCGAACTGATGCGCCGAAATCTCTACACGGGAAAAATTGTGCATTAAATCCCTATGTTGTACATTATTGCGATATGTATCGCTGTTGTCTGTGGTACATATGAGTTGAAATGGTTACTTCGTCGTCGTAGTATTTGCCGAGAATATCGCAAACTTTCCGTGGCGGAATTGCAAGCAGAAAGAGCTCAGTTGGAGCAACAATTACGGGATTTTTTCTCGTTAAAAACCCGCAAAGGCGGCTGTATGCCCGACAAAATGCTCCGCCTTAAGCACAGATGCTTGATTGAAGAGTTTGAGTATCGAAATTTATCGGATTGAAAAGGGACGTATGCTTAGCCGGCATACGTCCTTTTTTGACAAAAGCATTGACTTTTAATGTTTTTACTGCTAAAATAGACTATTATAAGCTACATTAAGGAAAAAACTATGGACAGTGCTGCAAAAAAACAAAAAATAGAACAGCTTAAAAAGGGTTTGAACGTCGCTGGCAAGGTTGCCGGAAAGATTGGTAAGAAAATACTCAAATTAAGTACAAAAACCGCCATTAAGACAGCCAAACTCACCCGAAAAGAAGCACAGAAGCTCTATACCGAGTATAAGGCACTGAATAAAGAATCCAAAACAAATTTACATTGCAAACTGATGGTTGCCGGTGGCATTTTTGGTTTAACCGGAACTTTTTATACCAGCCGCTTTGCCGCTCCTGAAACACCGGAGCCCATAATGGAAAATACCAATGCCCGCAACGATTCTATAAAAGCAGCTCTGACCAAAACCTACAAAATTACCGACGAAGAAAGTTTTAAGCAGCTTTTTGAAGCAGCCTTACCTCTGATTCACTCCTCCATGTTGCCGACCGAAATATATAAAAAAAGTGCCTATGACGACCGTGGCGGAGCTAACCCTAACTCAATTGCCGTCGGTCTGTTCTGGTTCCCAAATGACGGTAAACCTACAAGTTCGGAATGGATTCTTGCCAGCAAATATTTTAAATTACATCCTGATTTAGATGTCAGCTACGAAGATGCTATGAAATTTACCGAAGGATGGTATCGCTATCGTGAAAACGGACGTGTATATAAGCAAATGTTTAAGCGTTTGAAAGACACCGAACTGAATATTCATCAATTTGTAGCGTGTGCAACCTGCACCTATAATAACGAACAAAGCGGTTTTGCTTTTTGTGATTATATCAAAAAGCATTATAAGGAACCGGTCAAGTGTGCACATTATCTGCTGACTTTAGACCCTAAAGACCCGAATTGCGTTGATGGTATCTTAAAGCGCCACACTTCGGAAGCTTGTATGTATATGTATCCCGAATATGCAATGCAAGTTTATTCGTTTAAGATGAAAAATATTACCTATACCAATAAAAAAGGTGAAATCAAGCACCATACGGTCACCTCGGTCAACCAAATAAATCCTGCCGATTGTAAGCAGGTAAGAGCAGATTTAGCCAAAGGCAATACCAAATCATTAGACAATATCAAAAACAAAATATGCAAATATATTTGTAAAAATGGTGAAACTGTTGCCGAATTCATTAATCGCAACGTCAAAAACGAAAATATTTTGGCATCATTGATGTGCTACAATAACAACAGTGCCGCACGTACTGCAGATTTTTCCGAAAAAAGTGCTGAATTGACTTATGCCGATGCACTAAAAGAATATAAGGCCGGTAATTATGAAGAGGCTCTTGCCGGTTTTCAACAACTTCGTGCCAATGGCTATGACGGTGCCGATTTACGTAACGATATTGCCATTACTTATTTTAATCTCGGTCGTTATCAAGAATGTATTGAGGAATGCCGCGCTGTTTTAAACACCGGAGAAGAAAATCTTTATCCGGCAGCAAATTTCAATGCGGGCAAAGCTTATGAAGCTTTGGGTAATTACGAGCGTGCAAACTTAAATTACAAACACGCTTTGATTTCAGCACAAAAAAATGACGCCAAGGATACTCTGAAAAATGTTTATAAAAACGCAATAAAACGTACTCAAGATTTTATAAAAGATACAAATCCGCATCCTAAATCGATTGCGCCACAGAAAAAGTCTCAAAAAACAATTTCAAAGACTTCGCCGAAAGCGCAAAAAACAGCAAAAACATCAACAAAGCCTAAAGGCAATAGAAAAACTCCGGTTCAAAATAAGCCGATGAAACGATCAAACCGCGGGAGATAATTTCATCGCCGGGTTACGATATACTCCGGATTGAATGCCAAAAGCTTCCTGAATAAAAAAACGTAGGCTTGACCGGCATACGTTTTTTGTTGCTACATACAATCACACCACGGACAAGGATCGCATATACAGAAATCATAAATAATGCCATCGGCGATGTGGTAAAGCAGTAAAAAAGCAATATTGTCAAGCTTAAAAACAGCAGTATTATTAACCCAGAATAAACCATCTTTACATATATTTTGTTTTTCAGACAATGTACATAAATAAACGCACTTAATATACAGGCAATACATACATACATAATTTAATATCAATTTTTCCGTAATTGCAAAATAAACATTTAAAAAACCGCCATCCAAAAAACATTGCCCATATGCACCAGAAAAACTTTTTTCTCAATGTCATGTTTTTTCACTGTTTTTTATGAATTTTTTACTAAACCACACGGTAATAACATATCGTTCTTTTTAGCGGCATTTTTTTGTTATTTTTTATCCATGCGGATTTCGCAATAAAATATGTTTGAACCATTTTTCCTGAAAAGCAATATCTTCTTCAATAATTTCATCGTCCAAATCGTATGCTTCCGGTACCACTATCAGCTTATCGTCGTCATCGTCGGTGCGGTGCACCACCCCAATACAGCGCCCGATATATTCTTTGAGAGGTTTATCTTCCATTAAAACATAGGCATCCAACTCATCGCCGTCATCGGATTCTGTGTACGGCACAAATCCGTAGTTAACCGGATATTCAAAGCCGTATTTCGGATGTTTACTCCCCAAAGGACGGTCAATTTTTACCTGTACCAATTGATAGAGATAGCACGTAGTTGGTGCATTATGAAAAACAACCGGATAATCATCC
>CADBEI010000024.1 GCA_902793695.1 uncultured Pseudomonadota bacterium
ATATCTATATCTTCCCAAGCCATTGCCAAGACATTTGACTTGCGAGCACAGGTATACAGCAACATCAGGATTGCATCTCGTGTTGTCAGATTATCATATTGGTATAGCAAATCCAAAAATCTTTTTATTTCTTCGTGAGTTAAGTATCTGACACGAGCTTCCCTTTTGTTAAGTTTTACTGCAACTGCCGGATTTAAGTTTCTGTATTTACCTTCTTTTATGGCATAGTTTATCAATGTTCGTACCAAAACGATGGATTGGTTGGCGATATAACTTCCGTGTTCCGCCGTAATATGCTTATGCAAAACTTTGAGTTCGTCCGAGGATATATTTTTGATGGCTTTTTGCCCGATTTTTTGCAATTTGTTGTCCCAGATGCTTTTATAGTTATATAATGTCTGTGGGCGCAGAACACCTTCCTTTTCACTCATAAATTCATCATAGATTTGTTTCAGTGTGATGCTGTTGCCATATTTTCGCGAATACGGTTGCTCTCCTTCGTTGATATTCATTTTGAGCTTAACTGCGGCTTCACGCGCCATTTCCGGTGTCCGTAATTTTTCCAAATCTCCCAAAAAGATACGCATCGGTTGTCCGTTGACGCGCTTATACAGGTAATAACTCTTCTTTCCCGTAGGGGTTACCTGCAAAATCAGTCCATTTTCAACCGAATCGTAATAAAAGGTTCTTTTCTTGGGAATCGGCAAGCTGGCGATGAATGTTTTGGTTATCTTAAAAGTATTCTGAGTCATGTTTAAAACCCTCTGACTTTTGTGTGACCGGTCACACGCTGGTCACACGTTTTGCATCAAATTCAATCCAACTCAGTAAAACTTGTCAACAAAAAATATTTTCAATAATGTATTGACTTTTAACACTTTTTAATGAAATATAACCTCAAAAGCTCGATAGATAAATCCCTTGGATTAGAACTACGGATCAGAAGGTTGTGAGTTCGACGACGATTGAGAGGCACACGGGAGTGTGCCGGTGAGCGAAAGCGAACGAAAGAGGAGAACGTAGCGAAGCGGAGTAGTCTCGCCGTTTTTGCAAAAAGCAAAAACATTGGGGTGCGCCAATAAAAAAAACTCCCCAAGCGGGAGGTTTTTTTATGTTACAAATTAAATCAACTTGCCGTTTTGCAAATGTAAAAATTGCGCCGCATTTTTCAGCGTGTCAAAGTTTTGCGGTTCGGTTGAGGTAATCCACGCTTGCACATTTAAATCGCGTATTTTGTTCAAAAGTGCGTCGCGCTTAATGTCGTCAAGGTGGGTGGTAACTTCGTCGAGCAACAATACCGGCGCAAAGCCTTTATTTAAAATCTGACACTGTGTTTGCGCCAAAATTATGCTGACCAACAGTGCTTTTTGTTCACCGGTCGAGCACAGTTCCGCCGGCATATTTTTCTTTTTGTAATACACTTTAAAATCGGTGCGATTAACCCCGTCAATATAGTCGTTATAAAGAACGTTGCGTCGCTGTTTGGCCAGAAAAGACGTATAAAAATCTTCTACCTGCAAAGCCGGATTCGTGTCGAGCATTTTTTCAATTGTGCCGTCAAGTTCCAAGCGCACATCCGGAAAAACATCATCCGGTTCACGTTCCACAAACGTGTTCAAGCGCGCAATTTGTTCACGACGGGCGGCGGCAATCGCGACTCCGAGCGAGGCCATATCCGCTTCTAACGATTGCAACCAATATTCGTCGGTTTGCCCCGACTTCAAGAGCTGCATCCACTGTTTATACAAGTGCTCAAAGTTTGC
Organism: uncultured Pseudomonadota bacterium; assembly: GCA_902793695.1. Classification (GTDB taxonomy): domain Bacteria; phylum Pseudomonadota; class Alphaproteobacteria; order RF32; family CAG-239; genus RUG410. The sequence goes on from CADBEI010000024.1 coordinate 1,764, forward strand.
AGTGCGCTTGGCGTGCTCCAAATCAAACGCATACACCAATCGGTCAAGAAAACTGCGGCGCGGCTGAGTTCCGCCCAAAAACAGCCGGTCCATTTGAGGTGTAACCCAAATGGCCGAAATGTATTTGCCGAGTTCGGCCTGTTGAGTAATTTTTTGCTGGTTTATTTTGACAATGCGTCGGTCATAAGTGCGGATATCATCGTCATCAACATCTTCTTTATTGAAACTTTGCAAAGCCGTGCCGATGGTGTATTCTTCGTCGTTGCGCAAAATATCGGCAGCCACGCTCCAAGATTGTGCACTTAAAATTGCGGATTCGTCCGGCGGACAAATGCGCTTAATCTCGGAAAGTTTGGCTCCGCGTAGGCCGCGCCCCGGAGTCAAAAAAGAAATGGCTTCGAGAATATTTGTTTTGCCCGAGCCGTTTTCGCCGGTGATCACAATCGGGCAAATTTCGGTTTGCAGGCGCAGAGTAGGGTAATTTCTAAATTCAGTTAAAGTCAGGCGTTTGACACCTGACTTTAATTTAGTAAATTCTTTGATGGTCGATTGAATATCGTTCAACTTAGACTCTCATCGGCATTAAAACATAAATGGCGCTGGAATCCGATGTGTCGTGAATAATCGACGGTGAGGAGCTGTCTTTGAAGCTGAAACGCACCGTATCACCGCGAATTTCTGCCAAAATATCCAACAGATAACGGAAGTTATAGCCGATTTCCAGCGATTCGTTATCATAAGTAGCCTCAATTTCTTCAATCGCGCTACCCAAATCCGGACTGGAAGTCGTCAGAATAACGTGATTTTTGTTGGCAATCATCTTAATTGCGCGCGTTCTTTCCGCCACTACCGACACACGATCAACCGCTGTAGCAAGAGGTTTAACTCCCAATTCGAGAATCTTGTTGTTACCGGTCGGAATAACCCGTTCATAATCCGGATAGGTACCGTCAATCAGCTTGGAAGCCAGCGTAATGTCTTCAAGTGTAAAGCGTACCTTGCTGTCCGAAAGAGCGATTTTAATCGATTCGGCCTGCGTATCGTCAAGCAATTTGCGGATTTCGCCCACGGTTTTACGCGGCAAAATAACGCCCTGCATACTTTCCGCACCCTGCGGTAACGGGCTCTCCACACAAGCCAGACGATGGCCGTCGGTGGCAACAATACGCAAAACTTTGGTTTCGCCTTCATCTTTCGGATGAATATACAAACCGTTCAGATAATATCTGGTTTCTTCGGTAGAAGCGGCAAACTGAGTGCGATCAATTACGTCTTTGAGTTCATCGCGTTTCATCTCAAAATTAGTTGGCAGAGCATCGGCGGAAATTGCCGGAAAGTCCTCGACTCCGATTGTCGGTAACGAAAATTCCGATTTACCCGATGCGATTTTCAGCTGATCTTTCTCATCCGGATAGGTCAGCTCGACATCGGCACCGTCGGAAAGTTTGCGCACAATGTCATACAGCATATGTGCCGGAGCAGTAATTGCGCCGTTTTCCAAAATTTTGGCGTCTACCACTTCTGTGATTTCCGTATCCATATCGGTAGCCTTGAAGCTGATACCGTTATTATCGGCCTCAATACGCACATTGGAAAGTACCGGTACGGTGTTTCTTCTTTCGACAATATTCTGAACGTGCCCCAATGTTTTGAGTAAAATAGCTTTTTCTATTGCAAATTTCATCGTTTTAACCCTCGTTAATTAACTATGCATCTACGTTAGCAAAGTTAGCGCAAAATAAGAAGTTTAAAAAAGAGTCTTCAACAGCTTTTTAACATTCCAACGCACGACGCAAAGTATCAACGTTTTCGGCCATAGAAGTATCTTCAAGTACCAATTCTTCAACTTTGCGTACCGCATGCATAACCGTGGTATGGTCGCGGTCAAACTTGCGGCCGATTTCCGGCAACGAGCGCGAGGTCAGCTGTTTAGCCAGATACATGGCAATCTGACGCGGACGAGCTACATTACGGGCACGGCGCGAAGACTGCATTTCTTTAACCGAAATGTTGAAGTATTCCGCAACCTTTTTCTGAATTTCATCAATTGTGGTTTTACGGTCAATCGAGCGCAACATATCTTTCAAAACGTCTTGTGTCATATCGAGAGAAATTTCATGTCCCGGCAACAACAGCGAATGTGCGGCAATTCGTTTGAGCGAACCTTCCAATTCGCGAATGCTCGAAGATATTTTCTGTGCCAGAAAATCAGCCACATTATCCGGTAGGGTAATGCCCAACTGTTCCGATTTTTTGCGCAAGATTCCCAAACGTAATTCATAATCTGCCGGCATAATATCCGCCACCAAACCGCTGTTTAAACGCGACTTTAAGCGTCCTTCAATACCGTCTAAATCGTTCGGTGATTTATCGGCGGAAAGAATAATCTGCTTACCGCTTTCAATCAGCGAATTAAAGGTGTAGAAAAATTCATCCTGTGTCTTGGTTTTGTTGGCTAAAAACTGAACATCGTCAATCATCAACACATCAACCGAACGGAACTGTTCTTTGAAAGCATCGGTATCTTTATAGCGCAAAGCATTTACAAATTTATATAAGAATTGCTCGGCGGAAATATAAACCACGGTGCGTTCCGGATTCGCCGCCTTAATATATTGTGCCACGGCGTGCATTAAGTGCGTTTTACCTAAGCCGACTCCCGAATATAAAAACAGCGGATTGAACGAAATGTTTTTGGATTCGGCCACCTTGTGCGCTGCGGCATAAGCAAACTCGTTGGTTTTGCCGACCACAAAATTTTCAAACGTATAGGCCGGATTTAATTTTGAAGCTAAAGAATCCGTATTGCCGAAACTGTTGGCAACTCCATATATTTTTTGCGGAGTCGGTGTTTGTTTAATATGCTTAATCAGCGAGTCGTCGGACGACATATTTTGCACGACTATTTGTACCGATTTAACTTCCGGATTTTTGCGCTCCCAAATGCGTTGGATTCGCTCTGAATAATGCGTAATAACCCAGTTTTTCATAAACGCCGTCGGAGCTCCGATATGCATCACGCCATCATTAAACGAAATAACGCTCAACGGCTTCAACCAACTGTCAAAAGCGGTATGCCCGAATTCCATTTGTAACTGACTACATACTTCTTCCCATTGATCATTAATAGATAAGTCTTCTTTTTTTATTGCTTCTTCAGCCATTTTTTTCCCCGTCCATAAAAATCAATTAAACAACAGAAACAAATTTGCGGTAAATAACAATGCCCGAGAGCATATTATATATATGTATTTATCACACCCTGTATCCGCATCAATCCGCGATTGGCAACCTCAAAATAACGGCGCCAAATCTGATTTCAGATTCTTTTGCGGAAACAAAGTTATCCGTTTCGCCCAGTCGAGAACAAATTTTGTATCTCGAAAGAAAATGTAAATAAATTGTTAACAGAAAAAAATATAAATTCAATAGAACATTTTGAGAACATTGCAATTAAATTTCTTGACAACGATTTTTTAAACAAGTGCGGTATAACCGATTGATTCGGCACAAAAAAACGCAAACCGATTCGTTATGGAATCAATTTGCGTTCAAACTTTCGATTCTCTGAAAAATTACAGAGCTTTGATTTTTTGTGCTAAACGAGAAATCGTACGCGAAGCAGTATTCTTTTTGAATACGCCTTTTTGTGCCGCGCGAGCCATTTCGCTCTCGGCGGTCTTGAAAGCAACCGTCGCGCCTTCTTTATCATTGGCGGCAACCAAAGCCAAAACCTTCTTTACGAAAGTTCTTACACGACTTCTGCGTGCGCCGTTGATTTGAGCGCGTTTATTATTATGTACAATTCTTGTTTTTGCCGATTTATGATTGGCCATATTTTTTCTTCCTATTAAAAATGTTAATATAAAATTTACTCTGGTAAACGTTATAACCACGACAACGGCATAAAGTCAACCAAAATTTTATATTTTTTTGTTTTTTTACGGTTTTGTTTTAACGGTTATCCTGACAATCAGCGGTGAAACGGATTCTCTGACTACTTCCAGAGTTTCACCGTCACGATAAAACAGCAGGTCGTTACCTCGATTCCCCTGATATATCCAGCCCAGTTGCGGCATAGATTCGTTATAAAAATCGGCAATGGCGGAAAATTTGAGTTTCGGCGCATTGAAATATGCCTCCAGTAGCCGTGTTTCCTCATTTCCGAACAAAACGTCGTCTTGCGTTATTTGGTGCATTCCCTCAAGCATCGGCACATCATCCATACCCTCAACAAATTGCTCGGCAACGGATTCGTTAGCCATACCGAGAAAACAAAATATCATCAACAGACGCAAATATTTCATAATTTTTCTCCTATTTTTGCAAGGTCGAACAATAAAAAGTCGAACGTCCGCCTTGTACTATCTTACGGATGCCGCCGGTTTTTGCAATATCGCATTTGCAATCCGGACAGCGCTTGCCGGCTTTGTCATACACGCAATGATGTTGTTGAAAATAGCCGATATTTCCGTCGGGACGGCGATAATCGTGAATAGTCGAACCGCCGGCCTTAATGGCTTCTTCCAAAATAAGGCGCGTATATTTAATGATTTCTGACGCCTCCGATTCGGATACGGTGCAACTCTCTCTTTCCGGACGGATTCGTGCCCGATATAAAATCTCCGAAGCATAGATATTGCCGATTCCGCAAATAATTTCCTGATTTAAGAGCGACAATTTGATGGCGCATTTGCGATTCGCCAATTTGGATAGTAAATACTTCGGTGTCAGGTTCGCATCCCATGGGTCAAGTCCGACGTTTTGGAAACAATGATGCTGCCGCAGCTTGGCGGATTCGCCGAGCAAGACCAGCCCGAAACGTCGTGTATCGTTATAATAAATCACGCCTTTATCGGTTTCTACGATAATATGGTCGTGTTTTTCACTTTCCGACAGCAACGCCGATTCGATACGAATTTTGCCGCTCATTCCGAAATGCCAGATAATCGTGAGCCCGTTACTTAAATCCATCAGCATATATTTGGCGATTCGTCGCAATTTAATGATTTTGGCACCGCGGATTCGCTCGGCAAAGTCGGCCGGAACAAGTTCACGCAAACGCGGTTGCTTAACAATCGCATTACGAATCACTGCGCCGTCAACGGCGGCGGCTACGGTATTTTTGATGGTTTCTACCTCAGGTAATTCCGGCATAAAATTTATTCTCCTTTAATAATTATAATATATAGTCGTGAACAGATTGCAAATCTCTTGCCATTATTTATAAACAGGGTTACATTAAAAGAATCGATTTAATGTAATGATATTGAGAAGATGATTAAAAAACGCAGCAGAAAATATTATGCCCCGCAAAACGAAGATAACACCGTGCATATTTGCGACCATCCCGATTGTAACGAAAAAGGCGAATATCGTGCGCCGAAAGATCGCAGTTTGAAAGATTATTATTGGTTTTGCCTCAAACATGTTGAAGAATATAATCAAAAATGGAATTATTACGGCGAGGGTTATGATGAGGCGGCGGAAGAAAAAGTCAAACGGCGTTTTTCACATCGTTTCAAATCTAAGGTCAGCTATCAGTTCGGCTATGATTTATGGGAGGAAGCGGCATTTTTTGATGAGGGTTACGAAAGTCCGTCCGACGGCAATCGCGAATATTCCGCCGATGGCATTTATTTTACGGTGGAAGAGCGCAAATATATCAAAACGTTGGAAATGAATATTCGCAACATTAATCCCGATTCGCTGAAAAAACAATATAAGAAAATGGCAAAAAAATATCATCCTGACATCAACCAAACGGATTCGTCGGCCGAAGAAAAGTTCAAACAAATTTCCGAAGCTTATCAACACTTAAAGGAAAAATTCGAGCGGATTCCCAATTATGACTTATTCAAAGAATAGCGTTTTGCCGATTCTCCATCTGAATAACGAAATTTTCTTGACTAATTTGACGAAATGAGGTACAATAAAAGCAAATTTTAGTTATTTAGTTATTTTTATTATATGGAAAAAAAAGTAGGACTTTTAAAGTTAGGAGGAATCAACGTAAAAATCGTTGAGGACGATGTAACCTGCGAGCTTGCTGATTGCATCGTTGTTCCCGAGTTCAACAATTGTGCTTCATACGGAGGTGTCGGCGGTGCTTGTGTTCGCCGCGGTTTGCGCAAGGGAATGGAAGCATACGACAAGCGCGCTCAGCAGCAGCCGTTTGCGTTTGGCGATGCCTTCTTGACCGAAAGTGGACGTGATAACCTGTTTCTGGGGCATGTAGTTACAGTCGGGGCACCTGCTGAAGAACAGTTTGAGGCTGTTTTCAAGTCGGTCTACAACATTATCGGCGATTGCAATCAGAGGCCGTATGCCACGATTTGCCGCATTGCGATTCCCGAGCTTGAAACCGGCATTATCGGCAACCTGACGCAGGAACAGAGTGCTCGCGCCATCATCGGTGCCGTTGATGCTTTCTCTCGGGTTTGCGGTGCTACCATAGTCGATGAAGTTGTGCTGTGTGTCTACAAGGCGTCCACGGCACCTGCCGAAAAGGTACTTGCTGACGGCTCTTTCCGCGATTGCAAGTTCGAAGTCGGACAGAAAATCTTTGATCCGATGGACTGGCTGCACGGGATGGGGCTTGAGTTCAGCAGAGTCTGACAAATAAAAAAGTAAGGAGTAATGCTTGAAGCATTGCTCCTTATTTTTTTGCATAAAAATTCAAGCAAATATCTGCGGCTTTTCAATATTTAAAGGATAAATTCGAGTGAATTCCCAATTATGACTTATTCAAAGAATAAGACTGTTTAACGAAAATTCTTGCCAAAATACAAAAACTGCGGTATACTGAAATCCTAAAAAAGTAAGGATTAAGACGACATTATATATATTATTAATTTCCACTTTATAAGTAGGATAAGTTTTGCGCTTGTGTCTTATGATATGAATGCAGAATAACGTTGAAATAAAAGATGAAAAACGAACAGTTGGTGAAGCACAGTAACCGACGAAATCTCAAAATACTTCGTGCAGTCAGATATTTTTTAATGTCAGATTGTTGATTCTTTTTTTCAATTCCGAGAGATAATTTGGAAGCTAAATTGCCCGTTTGCGAGTCCTGAAAGGGAGTAAGTAAATGGGAAAAAGTATGCGCAATATGCATGTATTTGACAGAGCCGGTTTTGAGTATGTTTTGGTAGCAAAGGCAAAGAATGCTCGTCGCCGTGGGCTCAAGAGCTATGTGGCTTTTGAAGAGGATGGCGCTCCCGTTGTTATCCGCAACGGCGAGAAAGTACCTTCATCTTTCTTCACCGACGGTGAGGGTAAGTGGGCTAGCCTCATCAATTGTACCGAGCCGGAGAAAATCGCAAAGGCTCTTAAGAAGCCCGAGAATCCGGCAATCGCATACGTCGAGGGCAAACTTGTCTGCCAATGGATTCCCCTTACGGGCATTAAGTGGCATGATGATCAAGGTCGTCAGTTCTTCCTCATTTCCCGTTGGGAGAGGGCGGAACTTGAATTTGACCATCTCGGGTATGTTACTGCTGAGTCCGACGGTTTTCACTATGAAAGTGTAAAGTTCTTTGCCTTCGACGGCAAGCATAACATTAAAGTACCGAAGGTACTTTTCAATGAGTGCAACCGTGCTTTCTGCGTAGGTTGGAATCCTAAAGATGAGGCCTACAAGAAGATGGAGAAGGAAGGTAAGGCACACATATGCCAGAAGAGCGGTGCACGTCCGGTGTATGCCCGTCAGACCGAAACCGGTGAGCTGATTATGGCTCATACGTTCGGTGCCTACGAGGCTTCCGAGGTGGCAAAAGGTGGCGGTGCTTGGCACGTCGACTATGTTGAGGGCGGCAACGGCGGCTGGGAGGTTTCCGCAGAGGAGTTCTTCAAGCGCTACGAGTTCTTCGATGTGGCAGAGGACGGTCGTGCCATCTTTATGCCCACCGACGCAAGATCCGTGTGGGTGCACATGCTGGGTAGTTATATCTTCTGCATTCCCCGTTGGGGCGATGCAATGGTGGCTATGACAAACCCGCAGGTAAACATCACCAATCCGGATGATGTCTATGCCTGTAGCTATATTGAGTTCTACGGTACAGAAAGTGTACCCGGATCTTATGTGCTGGTGAAAGTGCTCTATCTCGGTGCTCCAGAGCCGGTAATACTGGAGTTCCAGGAGACTCTCGAAGGATACCTGACAACTACATTCGGAATCCCAAAGAGTGCCATCACGGCTTCCAACCTGTCTAACTTCCTTAAGGAGACGATGGGTGTGCCGCAGGAGCTTTCAGTATTGCAGGGCAGGCTGACCAAAGCTGTGGCTTAGCATAACGCCTCTTTTTTGTTGTTGACTTTATTTCACACCCATAAATCTTAACGCTCACGTCCTTTTTTGATAGCGGCGGTAGCGGCAAAATTAGGTTTTTCGGTTTGCGATTCGGGCAAGGTGTGTGCCATGTCGTATTTTTGTACGGATTGCTTGATATATTCATCAAGCATTGCCGCTTCTTCCGGTGTACGCACGCCATCGATATCAATTTCTCTGATTTTATTGAAAAAGGCGGTCATGTTCTCTGAATATTGTTCGGCATTTTGCGCATCCTGAACCATAATTTTCTTTAAGATTTCCGCATCAATGAGAGATTCTTCGGCAAGTTGCTGTTTGAGCGCGCTGTTAAGTTCAAAATCAGGAGTCACATATTTCCGCACATCGCCCAAGCCCATAATATTTTCAAACATGGCATCGACTCGTTCGTGATATTGTTTGATGGTATTCGAATTTTCCGCCATCGCCCAAACCGGATAATTATGAAGATTAGGGGAGGATAGGAGATACGCTTGCTGGCTGTAGATACCACTGATTTCCATCTTGCCGGTTTCCTCGTTATAATGCTCTGTATTATGCTGCTTGAGCCATTGATTATTCACATATTTAGCCACAAACGCTTCTTTATTTTCCATATCGGGATTCTCTTGCAGCGCCTTTTTCAATCCTTCAGTATCAATGGATAGGAGGTCGTCAAAATACTTCACATCACCGGTTGCTTTATACATATCGAGAGCCAATCCGGCTTGCAACATATTGGCGCTGATTTCATCCATCATATCAATTTTGGCCATATATTCCGGCGGCAGGTCATATTGGCGGGCACCACTGTTCTTATGGTTGTTCAGATGTTGTCCCTCATGTTCGCCATATGATAAGAAGGATATTAAGTTATCTTTGCCGTGAAGTAGTGTTTCGATGGCTGCTTGGGCTTTTTCTTCATCTATTTCATACTTTTCCATGAGCATTTGAACACAATCTTCGCGGTCATCTTCATCCATTTGATAATTATTAATGGTTACAATATTGTCCCCGCTGTAAGAAGCAGATAACAAAGCCTGATCATCACGTATGGCTTTGTACAAATCCACATCTTTATATTCAATCTTTGATTTTTCGGAAAAGGTATCGGTCATATCATCCAAATGGCTGTCATTCCACTCGCTTATGTCAATATCCTGATTGACTAAAAGTATGTCGCCGTTTTTATTTTGGTGCAACATAAACATATCGTCTTTCGGGTCATATACCACATCAAAACCGTATTTTTGCTGCAAGTTGTCAGCTTGTTTTAAATCATCAGACATGAAACACCTCTTATAGATACTTAACAATTGTCATTATACCATAATATTATGTTTTTTTGCATTAAATTTTTGTTACAAAAAACAGCCGGTATCGCTACCGGCTGTTTAAGGTTAAAACAATTCACAAATTATGCTGCTTTATTCATTTTTTGTGCCGCAAATTCGTTCATCTTTTCGATGATGTAATCAAGCTGTTCGTCCGTCAAATACGGTGTCATCGGAATGAGTTTTTCGCAAACCGGTAAAGAACGGGTGTTCCATTTGGCATAGGCTGTTTGCGTATTAACCGGACGCGGATAATATGCACCGCACGGAATCCCGTTGGCCTTAAGGTAGGTCATCAGTTCGTCGCGGTCGGCGCAGTTAATGGTATAAAGCGCATACGCCGAGCGGCAATTATCCAAGATTTTCTGCTTGCCGAAATAGCTGCTGAGTTCGTTGTCATAGCGCGAAGCCACGCGATAACGATTCTCTAATTCTTGTTTGAATTGCGTCAGTTTCAAGAGCAAAACCGCACCTTGGAATGAGTTCATACGGCCGGTCATACCCAATCGTACGTTATCATAGTGATCTTCAGGGCTCATACCGTGAACACGGCAAGATTTAACCAGTTCGTTTTCCTCATTGGAATTGGTAAACACCGCACCACCGTCACCATAACCGCCGAGCGGTTTGGTCGGATAAAATGAAGTTGCACTCATATCGGCAATCGAACCGGCATTGTGACCGTGATATACCGAACCGAAACTTTGGCAAGAGTCGGACATAACTTTCATGCCGTTTTTGTGAGCGATTTTCATAATTTCGTCATAGTTGCACGGCGAACCGAAAATATCTACCGCAATAACCGCTTTCAGTTTCAGCTTGCCTTCGGCTTTTACTTGTGCAATGGCGCGCTTCAAATCTTCGGTGTCCATATTATAGGTGTTCGGATCGGAGTCTACAAAAATCGGGGTGGCGCCAAGCAAAACCGGAGCTTCGGCCGAAGCCACAAAAGTAAACGAAGAAACAAACACGGCATCTCCCGGTTTTACATCCCATGCCATCAGGCCCAAAGTCAGGGCATCGGTACCGGAACCGCAAGTCGAGCAATATTTAGTGCCGGCGTATTCGGCAAGTTTGCTGTCGAGTTCTTTGGTTTCCGGACCTTGGCAATAAGCACCGTGATTTAAAATATTTTTAAAAGCTTCCAAAAATTTTTCTTGACCGATTCTTTTTTGAGTAGTGGCACAGTCAAAAAGATAAATCGGCTCGCTAGGTTTATTTGTCATAATTCAATTTCCCTTTATAAAAGTTATCACTGTTTTGCAATTTAGCGTATTTTCGGCCTGGTTGCAACACACAAAAAGTTTCACGGTTGTAACATTCGGATAAAAAAAACGATGCCCGAATAAGGCATCGCTTTTTTAATACTTATATATTTGGAATTAGAAGTTGTATCTAGCACCAAACATAATTTCGTGGTCACGAGCAGTAACTTTAGCAACTTCCGAACCGGTGTTCTTGCGGATACGACCCAAATCAGCATAACGATAGCCGAGATCCAATGTCCAGTTGGAGTTTACATCATAAGCGATACCGCCCATAACTTGCCATGCAAGGTTATATACAGACTTGCTGCCGCCAAGGATATCAACTTCACCGAAGTCAGCCTTCAAATAAGAAAGACCGATACCGGCACCGATATACGGAGTCCACGGTGTGCAGGTCAGATAATCAAAGTAAGCATTGGCCATGAAAGAATGCTTATAGAGTCTGAAGTGTTCCAAAGTATCCTTTTCACCTTTATCACTGGTAAAGCCCAACCAGTTACGTTTAATGTCACGGGAGTTGTTCAATTCAACTTCACCACGAACATAACCGGCACGAACACCGTAAGCTACGTGCGTACCAAACAATTCTTTGTCAGCTTTTGCACGGGAAATGTCGCCCATTTCATAATCATGAACTTTAACTTTTACTTTGTTGAAGTCATAAGACAATTTGCCAGAAACATACTGGTTTACTTTTGCGTCTGCAGTAGCGCTTAACAGGCAGGCAACACCAGCTAATAACAAAATTTTTTTCATATTAAATTCCTTTATTACTTGTTGAACAACAATATACTTTCGTATTGTAACAGCCATACTTTAGGACGATAAAAAGACTATGTCAAGATATTTTTCTTAAACAATTTACATACTTGTTCACGATTATTTAAGATTTTCTCGTGTATAAAGCACGACTTTCGCGCAAATCCTACGTTTGCGCCGGATTGCAAAAGCCTTACACAAAAAGTTTCAATTCTGTAATATTATACTTATTTATATGCATAAAGGGTTTTGCCGTAACGTTTGAGCCAAATGCGACCGCGGCTCCACTCCGGATACAAAGAAGCAACGCAAGCCCAGAATTCGTCGGAATGATCGGGGTGCTTGAGATGCGATACTTCGTGCGCCATCAAATAGTCAATCACAAAATCCGGTGCCAGCGCAATCCGCCAGCTGTAATTGATATGTTTTAAGGAAGAACAACTTCCCCAACGCGAAGTGGTATCTTTTATGCTGACTCCGGTGAGTTCGCACTCCAGTTTATCCGCTAATTTTTTGGAGCGGGCATAAAATTTTTCCTGTGCCTGTTTTTTGATATAATCTTTGACTCGGCGGTGGATAAACTCCGCTTCACCCGAAACGCAAAGTTTGTCTTCTTCAAGCCACACCCCACGTCGCGCTTCCGGATGATGTTCTATAACAATATCTTGTCCGAACAACGATATAGTTTCACCATCGGCAAAATATTTTATTTCCGGCAATTTATTGAGCGCTTTAATAATCCAATCGGTGTGTTCGGTCACAAAATTTATCGCCTGTTTACGCGAACAAAAACGCGGTACGGAAAGTACCGGAACCCGCTCTTTTTCATCTATTTTGAGTGTGAGTTTTCGCCCTGAACGGGATTGTATAACTTTGATATCCATACCGATAGCTTCGGCAATATCAAAGGTCTTGCCAGTCAACAATGTAATCTTCATAGTCTTTTACCTTTGTTTCGTTGACCAATTCGCGGTCGCTGAGTGAATTTCCCGATTCGGCTACACTTGCGGCTTTACCCGTAATCAGCGGATGCCATTCCGGCAAGTCATAACCGTTATCCAAGAGCCAATAAGCACAAGTTTTCGGCAGCCAGCGCGGTTTTTCGCGCACGGCCTCGAGGTTGATGTCGCGGCAATCCGGCACAACTTCAAACCTGTGTTCATAAATTTTGCACAAACAACTCTTGCAATCCAAAAAGCGGCAATATGTATTGGTAAAATGAATTTTACCTTTGATTTCCAGTTTGTTGAGACAGCATTTGCCACAACCGTCGCATAGCGCTTCCCATTCGGCTTTACTCATTTCTTCAAGTTTTTTATGCTTCCAAAATTCCGGCTCCAGCTTTTGGAATTCATCGACACGCGTTTGCGGATTATAGGATTCGTCTATGGTATAATCTTTACTCATAAATCCTCCCAATCGACGATATGGTCTTCCAGTTCTTCCTCCTTGACTTCAAGTTCGGAAACCGTACGCCCTTTGAGCGATTTAAGCGGTTGCTCTTTGTAATTTTTATCAAACAATTTGCGATAAGCGCAGGTTTTCGGCATAAACGGCAATTTATCGACATTATCCGGTGTCAGCTTAACACAATGCGGTACCAATTCGCAACGTTTGGCATATACGCCGCAGCGGCTTTTTTCTATGTCGTAATAGCGGCAGAGCACGTTGGTATGATACATATCTCCCGTATCTTCATTTTCAAGCGTAATCATACAGCACTTACCGCAATTATCGCAGATTGTCTCCCATTCTTCTTTACTGATTTTTTGCCAATCGGTTTTATCCATGTTGTTCCGGCAACCTTTCATCTTCGGCAAAATTGCGGAATAGAGTAAATTCGCCATCCCAACCGAGTTTGACTGAGCCGGTAGGGCCGTGACGCTGTTTGCCGATAATCACTTCTGCCTGATGAGCGGTATTGCGGTCACGAATTTCCCATTCCGCGTGCTTTTTATTGAAAGCTTCTTCCGATTCGTTTTCCGAACGCTTCGGTTCGGAATTGTGAATATAATAATTTTCGCGGAAAACAAACATTACAATATCGGCATCTTGCTCGATGGAGCCGGATTCGCGCAAGTCGGACATTTGCGGTTGCTTATCCTCACGCGATTCAACACTACGGTTAAGTTGCGACAGGGCAATTACCGGAATTTTCAGTTCTTTTGCCAAAATCTTCAAACCGCGGGATATTTCCGAAACTTCCTGCACACGATTGCCTTCACTTTTTTTGTCGCCGGTACCGCCGATGAGTTGAATATAGTCAATCACAATCAAACCCAGACCTTTAGTGCGTTTTAAGCGACGGGCACGGGCACGGATGGTGTTAATGCTTACCCCCGGCGTATCGTCAATATAAAGCGGAATATTCGCCAGTTCACGTGTAGCTCCGGCGATTCGCATCATTGCCGCTTCATCCAAATCGCCCACGCGCATTTTGTGACTCGAAATTTGGATGGTGCTGGATAAAATACGCGCCGCCAGTTCATCTGCCGACATCTCAAGTGAGAAGAAAGCAACACCGCGTTTATCCGCCGGAGTATTTTTATCGCGCGAAAAGAAATCGGCAACGTTATAAGCAATATTGGTGGCCAGTGCGGTTTTACCCATAGCCGGACGTCCGGCCAGAATAATCAAATCCGAGTCGTTTAAGCCGCCGATTTTATAGTCCAATTGGTTCAATCCGGTCGGTACGCCGGAAATACGACCGCCTTTTTGATATGCCTTTTCAATGGTTTGATACGAAGAAACGAGCGCGGTGCCGAAATCCATAAATCCGCCTTGTGTGTCGCCCTGTTCCGCCAGATTATATAAGGATTTTTCGGCTTCGCTGATTTGTTCTGTCGCCGAAATTTCCAAACTCTCTGCCATAGCGCTGTTGATGATCTCGTAACCGGTATTGATAAGTTCACGACGCAAATAGCGGTCATAAATAAATTGGGCGTAATGCTCCACATTAGTCAGCGGCGAGGCACTTTCGGCCAACTTTACCAAATACGGAAAACCGCCGACCTGTTCTAAAGTACCTTCCTGCTCAAAATAGCTTTTGAGTGTGATGATATCGGCGGTACGCTCGCTGGCAAGCAATTTGCTCATCGCCTTATAAATTTTGCGGTGAGTAGAGTCGGCAAAGTGCTCCGGCCGTAAGATATCGCCGATTTTTTCATAGAATTTGTTGTTGGCGAGCAATGCACCGAGCACCGCTTGCTCGGCTTCAATATTTTGCGGTAATTTTGCAATATCCGGTTTTTCCATTTTCAGCTTTCGTTCATAAAATTTCGTATTGTTTTCGTTATAAACAAACGGGCTTTTTTGGGTATAAAAATCTTCGCCGAACTGTGGATAACGGGTATAATTTCAATATATCCCGCAAAAGCAATAAAATACAGTTATTCGCGGTGGTACGGATGATGATTGATGATGGTTTGCAGACGATAAATCTGTTCACACAAGACCGCGCGCATTAAAATATGGGGAAGGGTGAGTTTGCCGAACGAGAGGATTAAATCGGCCTTGTTGCGGGTGGATTGCAAGTGACCGTCGGCTCCGCCGATTAAAAAGCAGATTTCCGAACAACCGTCCAAGAGCCAGTTTTCGACTTTTGACGCCAATTCCATACTGGATATATTGACACCGCGCTCGTCCAGAACAATGACTTTGGCGCCGTGCGGAATAGAACTTTGCAAAAATTTGGCTTCGTCTGTTTGATTGGAATTATCTTGTTCTTTAATCACGATATCCCAGCCGGAGCGCTTGATGTATTCGGCTATTATTGCCGCTTCCGGCGCATTTTTTTTGCATTTGCCGATGGCAATAATCGTGACTTTCATTGACTTATTTTTCCCTTAAATTGGCGGCGGATTGCCACATTTTTTCCAAGTTATAAAACTCGCGCACTTCCGGACGGAAAATATGGACAATCACATCAAAGGCATCAATCAGCACCCAATCGGCTTTTTCCTCGCCTTCGGAGGTGCTTTTGTGTCCGGCTGCTTTCAGATTCTCCTCGATTTTTTGTGCAATAGAGGCAACGTGCCGATTCGAATTGCCGCTTGCCACCACCATATAGCTGGCAATCGAGGTTTTGCCTTCCAAATCAATCACTACCACGTCTTCGGCCTTCATATCGTCGAGTGTGGCGGTAATGATATCCAGAATCGTGTTGTTTTCTTTTTTGCTTGTCACTTTTTATTCTCCTTAAATTATCCCAGCGGTGACCATGGTTTTTTCTCAATAATTACATCGGATTCGGCATCTTTGTTTTTGGCGCGATTACCACGCGTAATCAGCGCATCAACGGCTTGCAGACACGGTTCCAAATTGCTGTGCGCAACTGCCGAAATCGTGAATATTTTATTTTTGCATACTTTTTTGAGTGCTTTAAGTTTGTCGGCAATTTCATCTTCGGTTAAGGCATCGCATTTATTCAGCGCTACCACTTCCGGCGTGCTTTTCAACTTATCGTTATAGAGTTCAAGTTCTTTGCGAATGGTTTTGTAATCAGCCGCCACATCTTCCGCGGTGGCATCCAAAAGGTGCAAAAACACCGAACAACGCTCAACGTGTTTCAAAAATCTGTCGCCCAAGCCGACACCGTCGTGCGCACCCTCAATCAGTCCCGGAATATCGGCCAACACCATTTCTTTGCCGCCGCACCAAGCCACTCCCAAATGCGGATGCAATGTGGTAAACGGGTAAGAAGCAATTTTCGGACGTGCCGCTGTGACCGATGATAAAAACGTGGATTTTCCGGCATTAGGCAAACCGATAAGTCCGACATCGGCAATGATTTTCAGCCGCAGCCAAACCCAGATTTCTTCCCCCGGTGTCCCCGGACCGGCATAGCGTGGCGCCTGATTGGTCGAGGTTTTGAAACGGGTGTTGCCCAAACCGCCTTTACCGCCTTTGGCAATCAAGAATCTTTCGCCGGCAACCACCATATCTTTCAAAACAGTTTCGCCGTCCTCGGCTACGATTTCGGTACCGACCGGAACTTTGATAATCAGGTCTTCGCCTTTATATCCCGTCATTTCCGAACCCATACCCTGTTGACCTTTTTGTGCCTTAAAATGCTGCTGATAGCGAAAATCTATCAGGGTGTTGAGATTCTCGACCGCTTCAAAATATACGCTGCCGCCGTCGCCGCCGTCACCGCCGTTCGGACCGCCGAACTCTATAAATTTTTCACGGCGAAAAGCTACACAGCCTTTACCGCCGTCGCCGGCTTTAATGTATATTTTTGCCTGATCCAAGAACTTCATTATTTTTCCTCAAAGTAAAAATAAAGGGGCATTACGCCCCTTGTATTCAATCGCTTCAAAAATTATTCGGTAACGACAGAAACATAAACTTTGTCGTCAGCCTTGGTTTTGAATTCAACCTTGCCTTCGGAAGTAGCAAAAATCGTATGATCTTTACCCAGGCCAACATTCTGTCCCGGATGATACTTGGTACCGCGTTGACGAATAATGATGTTGCCAGGGATAACCGCTTCACCGCCGAATTTTTTCACACCCAGACGACGACCTTCGGAATCGCGGCCGTTACTGGAGCTACCACCTGATTTCTTATGTGCCATAACGTTTTCTCCCTATAAATTAACCTAAAATATCCGTGATTTTAACAATCGTGATATTCTGTCTGTGACCGTTTTTACGACGATAGTTCTGTCTTCTCTTTTTCTTGAAAACAATAACTTTAGCGTCTTTAGCCTGTTTTACAACCAAAGCCTTAACGCTTGCACCCTTAACGAGCGGAGTTCCGATTGTGGAATCGAGCGCCAAAACTTCGTTGAAAACAACTTCTTTTCCTTCTTCACCGGCGATTTTTTCGATCTTTACCACGTCGCCCGTAGTGACGTTGTATTGTTTACCGCCTGTCTTAATTACTGCGTACATATCCTTTTCCTTTAATTTTAAACATAAAGCAATGGCTTGTAATATACATAAGTTTTTTGCGCTGTCAACCTAAAAATAACGATTTTTTAATTTTTTTTGGAATCCTCAAATTAAAAAGCGTATTTAAAGTCAATCCAGCCGCTGTGGTCTTGATAATGCTTGCGGAATTTGGCCTCATAACCGACACCGATTTCTGTGTTGTCATTAAGCACAACCGTGGAACCGATACCGATTTCAACTCCGAAACGCGGCATACTCTTGCCGTCTACGGTATAGCTTGTACCGTTCGGCAAACTTACGACGGCATCGTCACTGTCGCTGATAACGTCATACATAATCCCCGCATACGCATTCGGTTTGAATATGCCGTAAGTAGTTTCGGCCTTAACTCCCAATGTTGTGCGCAACAAGTCCAAATCGTTGCCGGAAACGCTCTGCATGGCGCCGTCAACATATCCGTGGCGCTTGATGCGATAATATCTGGCACCCAATTCCGGCGTAAGATATTTAAACGTATATCCGGTTAAGCCTTGTACACTGTATATGTCGGCACTGTAATGCGCATCGATATTGCGACCGAGAACAAATTTATCTTCATCATAATCGGTCCGACCGTAACTCATAACCCCGTTGACAAACCAGTTGCTCGGACGATATTCGCCATAAACATAGCCTTGAATTGTCTGAATATTCACATCGCGGCGGAAAGCGTTTACGTCGGTGTCGTCAAATTGCATACCGATACCGACTTTGGTTGCGGAGGCAATCTTTTTATCAACACCGGCAATAAATCCGCGGTCATCGGCGTCATAGCCGTAGGTGTCGCCGTGGTCCCGCATTTTTGATTTGGCATAATAAGTTTTAATCCACGCTTTGACGTTGCTCAAATCAGGTTTCCCGTCGCCGGAAGACAATCCGCTGTCCAAATAAGTTTTTATCAGGTGATTATCCACCGTCAACAACAATCTGTCGGTCAAATCAATCAACGCGGTTTGTGCCATACCGTCATCATTCGGCGCCAACGCCGTCAAAACTTTATTGAATTCCACACCGTCGGTTTGTGCCAAACGCGCCAAATCATCGGCAATACCCTGCGCCGTCGGATTACCGTGCGACGGGCCGTCAACCCACGCACCGGCCGCTTTCTGATTGCTTTCGGTTCCGCCGTTTTCACGCGAAATATCTTCGGCGGTTTCGGTCTGATACACTCCGTAAATACCGGACTTTTCCGATTTACGCACAAAGCTGTACATATTGTTGTGGAACTCGTCTTTGAAGTTGTTGTTATTGATATCCGAGCCGTCACTCAAGCTGAGCAACGCAACTTCGCCGGTCTTCTTACCGTCCAGCGGATTCTGCCCGAAAGTGATATCGATGGTTGCTCCGTCGGCAATATCAAAGCTGTCGGCCTTAATCGCACCATAGTCGCTGTTAATGTTGTTGACATTCAACTTCAGCACCGAGTCTTTGCCGAACACAGCTTTTTTTGCCGCAACTTTATTGTTTGCCGCTTCGAGCGTGCCGTCAACATTGAGATTAACGTTGCTGACATCGGCATTTTGCAGACTCATTTTGCCGCCTGCGGCAATATCAATCGGCGCCTTGCCCTGACTGTCGGTCAAAGCGGCATCTGTCAGCGTTACACTGGCGCCGCTTGCAACTTCAAAACCTTTGTGGCCATCCAAATCAATCGTTGATTTTTGCGAGCCGTCAGCTACGCCTTTAATCGTCAGATTGCCATAAGTTTTACCCAAATCATCTTCGGCTTTATAAGTTTCATCGGCTTTGGCGGCAGTAAAGTTTTTATCGGCAATTTCCGCCTGATTGACAAGCGCCAGCGTATCGCCGAGTTTTTCTTTATCTTCCGTAGTGTCGGTAGAGATTGTCACACCGATGGAATCGTTTAAGGTACCGGTGGTAGCCAAGCCGAATTGCCCTTCGGTTTCTGTGGTTATGATTTTTTTATTGAACTCGTCCGACCATTTGGTGTTGGCGGTAACTTCATCAACCACGGTTTCTTCTTTTTCGTCGATTACAAACTTTTCGGTTAAGTCATCGCTTAAAGCCAGTTGCAAATCGGCCGCCGTAGTTGTGCCTTGCGTTTTGAGTACCTGTACTTTGAAACCTTCGCCAATATCGGATTTTGCGCTATCGACATAATTGAGTTCGTTCAAGGTCACCGTGCCTCTTGAAGCTGTGGCCGCACTTGCGTCGGTGGCAAATGTATCTGCCTTTTTATCTTTGGTATTAATATCGATTTTCCACTTGGAGTCGGCATTGGAAGTCAAAGACTTCAGTGAATAATCGTGCAACGTGCCGTCGGTAGTTTCCATAGTAACTTTTTCAACCGAAACATCGCTGTTGCTGATATCGTTATAAAGTTGTACCGTACCTGTTGCATCGCCGGTGATGGCAACCGCAGCGTTTTCGCCGTCAATGGTATCATAGAAAGTGGCTGTACCGCTGTTGGTAGCCGAGATTGTCAAATCGGCATTATCCACATATACGGCATTGGCAACATCGTTGATTTTATTGCCTTTGAACAGGGTTGTGCCGTTATCGGCGGCAATGGTTAAATCTTGATCGGTATAAATCGCCGCACCCAAACCTTCGCCGCTCGCGGTAAAAGTATTGTCGGTAAAGGTCGAGTTTTTAATGCCGTTTGTAATTTTGCCTTCGTTATAGATTACACCGCCGTAGACATTTGTTGCCGAACCGGTGTTTTTATCAAAAGTGCCGCTGATGGAAGTTATAGTGGCTGCACCGCTGGCATCGGCTAACATATTACCGATGACACCGCCGTAAATATTTCCGCTTAAAGTTGTGGCGCTGTTTTTGCTGAAATTGCCGTTGATGTTGCCGATGGAGGCGGTACCCTTTACTCCGCCCATATTGAGAACGGTGCCGCCTATAACATCACCATATTTGGTATAGGCTATATTCTCATTAAAATCAGCGGTTATATCGCCGATATGGGAAACGGAAGCCTCATCTATGTAGTTTTGGACATCCCAATCGTAAACGGCATACTCATAAGTCAAGTTAAATATGGCAGCACCGCCGACATCGCCATTATTGCCGTTATTGGCAGTTGAAACGGCATAGTTATTTTCAAATACGGCATTATTAATAGCTCCGATAGTGCCGTAAACATTAGCCAACGCGCCACCAAAACCGCCTTCTGCATAACCATGATAGACATATACCCAACCGACATTCGGTTCAAAATAACTTATTGCTGTGTATCCATCTATCCCTTGAGGGGCAGTAATGATTATACCATTTGCTGCAAATTTGCCGGAAACGGAATCTATATTACCCACACCTTTTTCTGGTGCACCAAAAGCAGCAAAGAAATTTGCGCCGGAATTATATATAGCTCCGCCATAAGCCAAACCTCTGAATCTCATATAGGCATTACTCCAACTCGGATTATTGGAAGTAGAAGTTACATAGTTGCCGATAAAGGTGGCATCAATTGAGGTTAAAGTGTTTATATTGGTAATTGCCGCACCGACAGGATAATAGTCATCATCGCTTGTATTATCAACACGATAGCCGATATATGCAGTGTCTTTAATGTATCTGACCGCTTCACCATAGTCTGACATAGAACCGATATAGGTATTGGCAACGTCTATATGATAGCCATCATAAGTATCGCCGGCACCGCCGTAAACCGCGCCGTCAATGGTATCAAGTGTATCGGGATATCCCGGAATACGCGTGTCATAATCATAAATCCTTGCGTCTTGAGCGTCTGTTGAAATATCGGCACCTGTTGCGTCGGCTAATCTGTGCAGTTTATAAACGCCGGTGTCGGCATCTTGTGTCCATTGATAGTAAAATGAAGGTGCTCTTGTATCCGTTCCCCGACCGGTATAAGTAACCATTTTATAGTCGTCAATCAATGCTTGTGCCGGAGTTGCCGCAACAGCCCCCAATGCAAATAAACCCAAATTAATCAGAAAACATTTTTTCAAAACACTGCGATATTGTGCAGAAAGTAAACCTAAAGCGGTGCGTGTATAGTTCATAGTCCTTTTCCTCCTCCATACGGAAAATCAAATGCTTTAATAAAAATATACGTGTCAGATACACAGATTCTATCATAATTATAAACAATAAAGTTTAAAATGTGTTAAAAGCTACTGTTTGTCGGTATATTAAATAGTTTTACTTTACAACTCAAGAGATAAAATCAGAGTTATGCACTATTAAAAATATATTTTATTGCAGAACCAGATATGTCATTACGAAGGATGTAGAATAAGTCGCGTCATTACGAGCCCGTGAGGGCGTGGCAATCTCAATACTTCCTCTCTGTCCAATAAAAAAACTCTCCGCAAGGGAGAGTCTTTTTATTGGAGCGGGCGAGGGGAAAATTTACGGCGTTTACGCCGATAAATTCGTGTGCTTGTTTTCTAAATTCGCTACGGTTGTTTTCACTTCCCTTGCTCATTAAGAAAACTGCGCCATCAGCACCAAAAACAACATTTTGAGGTTGTTTTTGGCTTGATGCCCTCTCAGGGTTCGCTTCCCCTCTGTCCAATAAAAAGACTCTCCGCAAGGGAGAGTCTTTTTATTGGAGCGGGCGAGGGGAATCGAACCCCCGTTATAAGCTTGGGAAGCTTCTATTCTACCATTGAATTACGCCCGCACAGCTTTTGCATATTATGTTATAAAATTCGGCAATGCAAGCCTTATTATCGCTATTGTGCAGAATTTTGCGGAACTGTTGCCGATGTCGCCAATGGCGATGATTGCGACGCAATCGTGTCCGAGAGGTCAATTCTGTTGCGCAAAATTTCAGCGCTGAACTGATTGTTTTGCATGGCATAAGTAGCAAAAGTAATAGGTAAGGCCAACGACACCAAAATGAGCAAATTGGCAAACAAAGCCTCGTCTTTGGTGCACACCGAAACAGGGCCGTATTTATTGTCTTTGTCACTCGGGCAAAATACCAGCACAAAAACATACAAAACCGCGATTATGCTGACAATACCGAACAAACCGGCAACAACCCCCGGTAAAAACGGTATTATGGCCAATAATCCCGCAAACATTGCCACTATCCACCAGCCGGAACGTCCGACATCGTGTACGCGGCGTGTTATTACGGCAAAAGTCGGAATTATGCATAACAGCGCATAAAGCATATAAACATAAAAAAACGGCATAGCGACCAACGTTAACAAACTGACGGCTATTTTTACCAAGCCGTCGACGGCTATAAAACTCCAAAATTCGTACTTGTTGCTGCGGCCCTTAAAATCGTTGAATTTAACAAAAGCATCAAGATAATTGTACCATATTTTTAAAAAGATATCCATTTTTTTTCTCCTTTTGATTTTTTTAATTATTCCACACGCGGTGTTTTTGGTTGTTCCACAATGGTTGCCAATGAGGCTTTTGACCAAGATAAATATAGCCGCCGGCAGAGTTGTCAAGAGGTTTGCCGTTCAGTGTGACGTTGTCGGCCTCATCAAAGGTCACAATCTCTTTATAAGTGCATTTATCCTCGGCACATTTTAAGCTGTCAATTTGCAAATTTTCCTGTTCTTGTCGCGTCAGTGTTTTGAGTTGCAGATTCTCTTGCCACAAACTCTTAATCCACGAGTCATTTTGCCGCGGCAACAATACCAAATTGCCGGAATCATCTCGCACCGCAATATCGGCGGCATACGGCGAAAACACCATATCCGGTTTCGGCGATGGGAAAAACAGCGGCATAATTCCGATAAATATCGGCACTAATCCCCAATAACGCCAACGTCTTTTCCAAACACACAGCCAAAATCCGCCGAGCACAATCAATATAAAGCCCCAAAACGGCAACGCGTCGGTTTGCCATACGCTATGCGGCAAATGCGCTACCCAAGCGGTAATTCGATTCAATATATCCAAACCGAAACCGAGTGCTTTCAGCGGATAAAAAGCCAAATGCAACGGTAATGCCGCCAAACACACCAACACCATCGGCATTAAATATAAACCGATGAGAGGGCCGGCCAACAAATTACCTAAACTGGTATACAGCGCCAAACGATGGAAATGATATAACGCAAACGGCGCGGTAGCCAGACTGGCAACAAAATCACAAATTACTATACCGCATAAATAAAACCAAATCGTACTGAAAATACCGCGTTTTTGATACGGTAAACCTTTATAATTTTCATAAAATGCCACCAACGCATAAACCGCGGCAAATGACATTTGAAAACTGATGGAAATCAGTGCCTGCGGAGAAATGACCAATACCGCCAACGCGGCAAAACTCACCATCCTGAGAGAAATTGCCTGCCGATTGAAAATAACTCCGATAAGCACAACCGTAGTCATAATAAACGCACGTTGCGCCGGTATCGCCATACCGGAAATCAAAAGATAAAAACCGCTGAACAAAACGGCCACAATCGCGGCGATTTTCTTAATATCAAAGCGCAAGGCAATCGTTGGAAACAACGCCAACAAAAAGCGAACCAAAAAGAATACCAAACCGGCAATTGCGCCCAAATGCAAACCGGAAACAGATAAAAAGTGTGCCAGTCCGGAATCGCGATAATTGTTAACGAGTTGCTTGGAAATCTGCGACTTTTCACCGATTAAAACCGCATCGGCAATTCCGCTTTGTGACGGTGGTAATATAGTTCCGATGTAGTCGGTAATTTGCCGCCGTAACGTGTTCAGCGCTATCGTAAATCCGTTATGAGCCGCATTGTACGGACAGTCGATAATAAAGGTCTCGCTGTTGGTATAGCCAAT
Source organism: uncultured Pseudomonadota bacterium (assembly GCA_902793695.1). Classification (GTDB taxonomy): domain Bacteria; phylum Pseudomonadota; class Alphaproteobacteria; order RF32; family CAG-239; genus RUG410. The sequence goes on from CADBEI010000024.1 coordinate 26,101, forward strand.
TGCACTTAAGTTCTCGTAAAAATATTTGCGGTCGAGCCGATAACCATCCAACACCGGCAGCGGTTCGCGCGGAAAAACCGTGGCAATCATCTCCGCGCATTGCCCGACTTGCACCTTTTGCGGCGCCGGCATGACGGTAATCCGAAAATTGCCCTTGAGCGGCTTGTCAAAATCAGCGACGCTATGCAACAACAGCCTCATTTTACCGCTCTCGGAAAAAGTTATTTCTTTGATTTGCCCGCGAAGATAAGTTGCGGTCTGCGCGGTGATGTTTTCGATGTTTTTACTCTGATAAATCGTGTGCGCCTGAATGTTTAAAAAGCCGCAACAAAATAAAATACCGGCCAGAAAAAACAAATGCAAATTGCGGTGGCGCAACAGATAAAACAGCAGCAACCACAGTTCAAAAATACTCAACGAAATCCAGATTGACAGCTCGACCGGCAAAGCAAAATAAATTGCAATTCCGGCGGCAAAGCAAAACGGTACCCACGCGGCAAGACGCATTTGTTCGGCGGCAAAATTATCCGCGAGATAAGTTTTGATTTTGCGCCACAGTTTTTTCATTTGCGCTGCTTCAATCTTTCGATAATTTCGGTGGCGGCATTGTCACTCGGGTTTTGTTCACCCATTCCCAACAATTTGCGCAACTTTTCGAAGTTTTCCATTTGTCGACGATACAGCGTATTTTGGCTCAAAAATTGTTCGATGTATTGCAAAATGTTTTCCGGATTGCAATCGGTTTGTAACAACTCCGGTACCACCTCATAACCGAGCAGAATGTTAGTCAGGTTTACAAATTGAATATGCAAAACGCGCTTGGCAATCCATTCGGTCAGCTTCGGGACTTTATATGCAATAATATGCGGCACGTCCAAAATCGCCAATTCCAGCGCCACCGTTCCCGAAGCGGCAATCGCTACATCGGCATTTTGAAAAGCGGCATGGCGTTCTTTTTCGCCCTCTACCACCAAAATCGGCAACTCGGATTCGGCAACGGCTTTTTTGACTCGTTCGGCCACGGTGGAAACCGTCGGCAACACAAACGAAAAATCCAGATATTTGGCGTGCAGTTTTTTCACTACCTGCAAAAAATCCGGCAACAGACGCTCCACCTCATTATGGCGTGACCCCGGCAACACCAACAACACGCGGTTACTTTCCGGAATATTATGCTCTTCTTTGAAATTGATGGCGGTTTTATCTTTGTACAAGGAATTTTCAATCACCGGATGCCCGACAAAAACCGTATCCAGATGATAAGGCGTAAAATATTTCGGCTCATGCGGAAACAAAGTTAACAGCAAATCTATATATTTATACATGGTGCGAGCGCGTTTTTTCTTCCAAGCCCAGACTTGCGGCGCCACATAATGCACTTGCAAAGTGTTGAATTTGAGTTTGCGCAGGCGCTTATGAATCCGGGCGCAAAAACTCCAACTGTCAACGGTGATGACCACATCGGGCTTTTGCCGCACGATTTCGGTAACCGTCTGATCAATGCGCTTCAAGATTCGCGGAATACTCGGAACAACTTCGGCCAAGCCCATTACGGCCAGTTCCGAAATATTAAACAGCGAGGTCAAGCCCTGATTTTGCATACTGTCGCCGCCGACACCGGCAAACACAGCCTCTTTATCCTGACGGCGGATAGCTTCCATCAAACGCGCACCGAGTGCATCTCCCGACGGCTCTCCGGCTATTAAATAGTATTTCATTTTTTTACCTCCGTCGGTTCAATACCAATGACAAACATTTTATATTTATCCGCCAATTTCAATACCTCCGGCTCATTGACAATCAACGCGTTTCCGGCGTGAATCGCCAGCCCGCGCATACCGGATTTATGCAGATTCTCGATGGTTTTGGTGCCGATGGTCGGCAAGTCTATACGCATATCCTGTTGCGGTTTGCGCAGTTTAATCAACACTCCGCCGTCGCCTTTGCGCAAGTATGTACCGCAACGTTCAATCAGTTTATCCGTGCCTTCGATACCTTCCACGCCCAATACCAGTCCTTGTTGCACAATCACCGATTGCCCCACATCCAAACGTCCGAGTTCAAGCCCGACTTCAACGCCGCGAGATATATCGGCAAGCGCCTGTTTATCCGGCTTGGTTTTGGTCAGACAACCGGTTTTTACCAACAAATCCGGCAAAACTTCGTGAATACCGACCACTCGCATATTTTCCGATTCGATTTCTTTAACCAACGCGCGAAGGATTCCGTCGTCGCCCAGAGCCTTAAAGCCGATTCGCGCAAAAAACGCCGCAGTGCGCAAATCCGGCACCAAATCGGCCGGACTCGGGCGATGGATAGTGCCAATCATAACGATTTCTTCCACATTTTGCTCGTGCATCAGCTTAAAACCGGTTCCGGCCTGACCGATTCGTATCCATTTATGCGGAATCTCATCGGTGAAAAGGTTTTTATCGGCATTGTTTTCGATAGCGAGCACAAAATATTCGCGTTCGGTTTGTCGGCAATAGTCAATCAACACTTGCGGCAATACCCCGCCGCCGGCAATAATCCCCAATTTTTTTTGTTTTGTTTCCATAGTTTAGCCACTTATTTTATTGTATTTATTCAGATATTAACAAAACGGGATATAAAAACAACATTTTTTTGAAAAAATATATTGACAAAAGATTTTGATTATGTTAACTATATAGACAGAAAATTATATTACTTACAAAAAAATTTTTACAATTATGAA
>CADBEI010000025.1 GCA_902793695.1 uncultured Pseudomonadota bacterium
TGAGGAAGGCAACACCGCTCCGGAAATGACGGAAGCCGAATAATTCCTTTCTGACTAAACACAAGAAACTCCCGAGATGCTTTTATTCTCGGGAGTTTTTTTAATGATTATTGTGTATTTTCTTGTCGAACCAACTTTTTCATTGCTTCAAATCCGCCACCTCGCAGATACAAAAAAACCTCCCGCAAGGGGAGGCGGCCGGATTGTCCTTCGGGCATAAATGCCCTCACGACCTGCGTCGCCTATCAGCTGAAGCTGACCGGCATACTTCCGTCTGCCGGCGGCTCCTTGTCGAACCAACTTTTTCGTTGCTTCAAATCCGCCACCTCGCAGATACAAAAAAACCTCCCGCAAGGGGAGGTTCTTCCGTATTTGGTAGCGAGGGTCGGATTGTTCCGCTGCGCGTTTCCTTCGCGCTCAACGGCTTACGCCTTATTCGCTTGGCGTCAAACCCTCGAAATCCGGCTCCGCCGTCTTTACGTTGGTTCTCATCCGCCACCTCGCAGATACAAAAAACCTCCCGCAAGGGGAGGCTTTTTTGTATCTGGTAGCGAGGGTCGGAAGCACCGAATCTAAAACTCTAACATATTGAAAATACTAAATTATTGCCTCAAAAACTTGCCAATAAATGAATTTTTAATGTAACTGTGTTGAGTCGCTTATAATCCTTATAAATACTGGTGTCAAGCAATTTCTACCGCTCAATAAAATGTGTTGATAATTCAATCACTTGTATAATACAATAACTTATTGATTATTCATTATATTTTTAATGATTGCCCGCAACGCTGATTTTTGTTGGTAAAGCACATAAAAATTCCACCGTTTTTGGATTGTTTCTGGTATGAGATTTTTAAAATTCAATTTTTTGCTCCAATTCTAATAAATACTTTTAGAAGTTGTAATAAAAGACTCTATGTGAAAAACTTTATGATTAAAAAACTCTATGATTTAGAACCCTACAATAAAAACTTTATTATCTGAACTTTTTGAATTTTAGCACTTGATATTATTATGAACCAGCAACAATGGAATTATGGAGCATTAACATCCTCTGTAATTTTGATGTTAAGGGCGGTATATTTTAGGAATTCCACGCTCTTGTTGCTTTTGAAATATTACTGATACTGAATGTTGAATAACTACTTTATCAGTAATCCCACACTTACATTTTAATCCGCTGATACCAAAGGTTAAAAACTAACCTTATGATTTAGCATTATTTACAATAAACACCCCTATAAACAATTAAAGGAGAGAATTATGAAGATATTTAAAAACAGAATCACACAAGAAACACCTAATAAAATGAGGAAGATGAAATCATTATGGATTGGTAATATGGATAAAGAAATGATTGGAAATACACCATATGGATTATATGCTTTATCATTACACCCGAATCAATATGTTGATGAAATTGAATTGGAAAAAACATTTAAATCCATATTATCACACTATTACCATTGGAAATATGGAAGTAAATGGAGAACATTAACCAATATTCAGAATTGGTTTGAGGGAGTTATTGAAACACAGCAACATAATTGCCCTCATATTCATCTAACAATTTACCAATTTGATATAGCAGAAGTATCCATTTTTGTAAGTTATATAAAGGAAATGATGAAATCCATATATCATAAAACCACATACCGAGTTAAAAAGGTCTATGATATAAAAAAATGGAATAAATACACTTCTCCCGAAAAATCTGAAAAGGATACTTATAAAACCAAGAGGAGAATTACTCCACCGCTCTATATATCCAGTGAATTATTCGGAGCGAGATATTCTGAATAAAAAAAAGTGCTATCAACAACAATGCTGATAGCACTTCCTGCTTGCCCGAATATGGACTACTTCCCATATTGATTGTAGTTGCAGATTCACGGGAGCATCATTTTGAATAAAAATCAACCATAAAATTATACCTTCGGGATAACTAAAAATGCTACTGAACATTAATCAGTAGCATTTTTTTGAAGGATAAGAACTTCAACTATTATTTATCATCATTTTGAGTGAATCCCTGATAAATATTTTTGTATAAAAAATTTTTAAGAGGATAAGAAGATGATTAAGAAAAGAAATACCCATAAAAATATCTATAAATTGAATCAATTAAACACTGCCATTGTAATAAATGATATGAATACCATTATGGAATTATTGGAGAATAACATTGATTTGAATGCTCCTGATGCTCACGGATGGTATCCAATGATGTATGCTTGTGAATATGGTAATGTAGAGGTAATGAATGTGCTGATACATAAAGGAGCAACACCTAATGTAATAGATTTAAGAACAGGTTATTCATTACTGATGAAATTACTATCCAAGAAGTATTATCCCAACAGATATTTGATGATTAAATTGTTATTACAACACGGAATTGATGTTAATATAATTGGTAATGATGGTAAAACTGCACTTTATTTAGCAAGATTAAATCATCCAAGATATCAAAATATGTTAAAAAGATATGGGGGAGAATTTTAAGATGAAAGATGAGTAATCAGATGATTCTAATATATCCTTATTCATTCAATATATCATCTGGTTACTCTAATCATTTATAAAAAATCTCAATCCTTCTTTAAGGTAACATAAACCTCATATAATCCACCGGCAGAACGGAGGATTCTTTTGCTTTGTTGCTTATTCTCATTACCAGAATAAGGAAGTGACATCAATTTATCATGTAATCTTTTAACTGTATCAGCAATTTTTTGTAATTCTTTCTCAATATTATCTTCTTTCATCTTAAAATCCTTTGTTATAGATATTTATTGGATATAAAAATAATGCTGCAGTAATTACATTCGGCATTATTTAATATTTGCTCACCAATTTTTCTTTGAATCTCAATGTTTTCGGAGATATTTTTTATAACCGCTTGGGATAGTTTTATCCAACTCCTTAAATCTTTCAGATATTATATCATCTACATAAGCATCATATATTTTACAATAATCCTTTTTCGTACCAGAAGGTTCTGTTTTTAAAAAGAGTAAGAAGTCATTCTCAGTAAAACGCTTTAATTGTTGTACTGTAATTTCTTTTGTTTTTTGTAACAAAAGTTTAGATTGCTCTTTCTTTAATCCTTGTTGATTGAAGAATTCCATATATTCCTCATCTAAGTCATAATCTGTTTTATAAGAATTTATTTCTCTAATATACTTTTCTGGTACATAACCTGTAGGCATACAAAATTCTTTTAGTATATCTGCCTGCATAAAAAATCCCATCGGAGCAGTAATCGTAACTATTTCACTATTTTTAAGCTTCGTACCAACATAATTATGTAATTCCTCTGTGTTGTTAAATTTACCTAATTCATTATTCAGATCTGCAGATAGAGAATCAACTATATTTTGGTCACTTTGTTGTCTCATGCTTGATGATATAGGGTTTAATATTGTACCAACTACACTTTTTGTAATTATGGCAATAACAATAATAGCAAAAATATATAGTACTTTGATACCTTTATTATTTTCTTTCATACATTACTCCGTATTTTTCTTGTTTTGAATATTAATATCTAATTTCCCATATTTTCTTTCAGCTTCTTCCAACCCAAACCGTTCAATTTCATCTCTACATACAAAACCAGCCATCTCAACAAAAAGTTCTTTAGTCTGAGCGTTAGCTTCTTTATTATCTGTAGTCATTATTTGCTCGTAATTTTCTTTTGCCTCGTCATTACTCAATAACTCTCTTAATTTACTAGGGATACATTTACAAACATAAGTCCGCATAATAACTTCTGTCATTGTATAGGTTTCGCCTTTATGTAAAGATTTTTTTTTGCAATATTCTTCTGTTTGATTATCATCACCAAAAAGATATGTATAAAATTTCTCAGTAGATGTAATATTCTCCTGTTTTCTCTGATAGTATTCTTCTCCCTTATATATGGCGTACCCCAATAAAATTCCTATACACAAGCAACACATTGATAATATGTAGGCATTTTTTCTTTCCATTGTTTGCTCCCTAAAGTATTATTATAAATTCTGAACTTTTACATTCTATAGAAGTTTATCAAAAAAATAAAAAAAATCAAGGATGCAATTATGTATTTTGATGTAACATAAATTTATCAAAATAAAGATAACATAATGCTGTCGTTTATTGTTTATCCTCAATATTCTTCAAATAACTATATACCGTAGGTCTGCTGATATGTAATTCTTTTGCTATTTTGGTTAATGAATAATGTTTAGCATACATATCATTCAGTATTTTTGCCTGCTCATCTGATAATTTTTTCTTGCCACCTTTGTATTTTCCCTTACTTTTAGCAATAGCAACACCTTCTCTAACTCTGCTTGCTATTAACTCACGCTCCATTTCAGCAACTGCTCCAATCATTGTAAGCATTAATTTTTGCACCGGGTCATTGGTATTGCTGTTAAATGTCAAATTCTCTTTCTTAAAATGAATTGTAGCACCTTTTTTGGTGATTGTATCAACCAATTCTAATAAATCTCTGGTATTTCTTGCCAATCTATCCATTGAATGAACTTCTATAATGTCATTTTCTCTAATGATATCCAACATTAGTAGTAATTGAGGTCTATCTGTATTCTTACCAGATAATTTATCTTCAAATATTCTATCATAATCCGTATCAACTAATTGTCTTTGAGTATTTTGATGAATTGTTGATGTCCTGCAATATAAAATTTTCATTTCACATTCTCCATAAATTGTAAAGTTATTATTGTTATACTTTACAAATTGTAAAATGTCAATATGTTTATATGTATATTTTACACTTTTTATATGTTATTTTTACATTTTATAACACTTAATCCTAACAATAGTTAGATTTTACACACATTTAGCATACATTTTACATAATTCTTGTGAGTAATTTTACATTTTTACAGGATTAAATTATACTTTTGATATAAAAAATAGATATTGGAATATACTTCCAATACAATTTTTTATAAATTAACAATAAAGGAGGCACAAATGAGCAACACTTCAAATACAAATAATAACGGTTCTTATATAAAATTAGAGTTCTCTGGTTTTGATCCAAATGTCCAGAAAACCAATGCTTTCAATAAAAAAATCGCTGATATTAAAAGTAAAATATCTTCAAGCATTACTAAAAACATAAATTATGAGAATGGTAAATCCAATATTACCAATGCTTTTAAGATTCTGGAAGATACTGATGGTTATACCGTGATTACACTTCGTTGCGGGGCTAATAAAGTTATGCAGAATACTATTCCAGCAAACCAATATAATCATATTCAAATTCTTCAATCATTGCAAGGAATGCTTGAACACGGGGATTTTGATGATGATATTGTAAAATATGCTAATAGGAGCAACACTAAAAAAACTAAAAAGAGCAAATCAACCAAATCTAAAAAAGCATCTGCTGAATAATTTTAGATGATGTTGTAAAAAAAAGGGAGTTTATGACTCCCTTTTTTTAATCGGTCTGATTCATTTCCTTTATTTTTTCCAAGTTTTCATTAAGGAATGGATAATCCAATTTACAAATTTCTTCATAAAGAGTTTTTAATGGAACTTTTCCAGCATATACTTTCTGTCCTACATCTGTCCCTGTCCAACCACATAATTCATTTTGATATTCCAATGGAACTTTACAATCACGGAGGTATGTTTTAACAGTATGTCTGAATGAATGGAATACTTTGCTCCGAGTCTTAAATCCAATTTCTTTTAAATATCTGCCAAACCAAGCACTAAGTGAATGAGCATAATGATTCTTTTTACTGTATTCCAACTTAAAAAATAATCTGTCTTTCTTATTTTTCCTAACATCTCTCAAATAATCTATTAACCCAAATTCAACTAATTTAGGATGAATAGGGATAATTCTTCTGGATTGTTTATTCTTCAAATGCTGGTCTGGTCTTGTATCAGTCAATTCAAAATACCAGATTCTGCTTGGGTCATACTTAACATCATCACAATAGAGTTGGCAAATCTCATTTAATCTCATACCTGTATATAGAGCAATTAAAGGAATCCAAAATCTTGCTGAATGATAAATGTGTTTCCGATTCGGGTAAGTAGTAGGATTGAATATTGCTTTCAACTCATCTGTGGTAAATTCTTCAACCTTAATTTTTTCATGTCGGGTAGGTATATCAAAGTCATCACTAAAATTTTCTTTTATGCAGTGTCTTTTTCTGCAAAATGTCAAAAATTCCTTAAATGTCTGGAGATATTTTTTCACGGTTGTTTTAGAGATTTTCACATAATCATTACCTTCTTTAACAACCTTGCTTAAATCTTTTTTCTTACAATGTGCCTGCCATCTTCTTGGTAACTGATGAATCCAGTTGGATATATTGAAGCAATCATCATAGGTAACGGTTTCAACATATTCCTTTTCCAGTATTGTAAAAATAGCATCCAAGCATACTTCATTCTCTCTTATGGAATTATCATCAATATTATTGTTCCGTTTTACCTGTGATAGTTCCTTAAATAACTTCTTCCAAGAGGTTTTATTGCTCTCTTGTGCTGCTTTATTCTTTTCTTCATCAAGGAGTTTCAAGCATCTTTTAATGCGTGGATTCATACCGTGATTCCAACTTTCATCATTAACAACCGTTTCGGTTTTATCCTTGACATACTTATCCAACCCTTTTAGAGCAGTTCTGGTATTTTTAACCCAATCAGCAGGTTTAGAATAATCCTTAATGATAGCAATATCCTCAGAATCCAACCTACCTATCAGTTGAGTCGTTTTATAATGGGTTTCCCGTTTATTCTTAATCTCCTCAAAATAATTTCTAATGTAAAGTTCAACACATTTCAATTCTGGGGTTTCATTAGGATTTTTACATTCTTGCTTTGCTTGCTCCATATGCCTTGAAGAATTTACAAGCAGATTCTCGGTATCAAAATTTCCGTCAGCAATATCGTCATATTTATTTTCAAATGTGCTCTCAATCAACTTCAAATGATGAATTACCAACTTATCAATATCACCATCATCAAGTATTAAAGTGCCATTTTCAATTCTCATTTTTATTGCTCTTAAAAAGTTAATCCTACAATCAACTTTATAAGACTCTTTTCTCACTTTTTCCAGTGCTTCGTTATAGTTATTCGTTTTCAGGGAATAAATATACTCGTTTCTATGTGCTAAATCCCTTAATTCATCAGGGATTCGTGCCCTAATGTAGTATGTAGCATTCCTTCTTACCAATCTGTTGTGCCCGTTCATTGCTTTCTGATGCCTTGTGTAACAGTGTTGTGTAACACCTGCAAAAATCCATCTTTCAAGGTAATTTTTTAGGGGGTGAATAAAAAAATAACTCCTAACTTCAATAAGTTAGGAGTATGAATGGTAGCGAGGGTCGGATTCGAACCAACGACACGCGGATTATGATTCCGCTGCTCTAACCAACTGAGCTACCCCGCCATAAGCTGGATAGATTATTACATATCGTCGCCGTTGTCAATATTATTTTTCGATTTTTTTCGATTTTTTTCTTTCCGGTAATGAAAATTCATATATTATCAATACGATACCAGATATTATCAACGGTAATAAATAATAAATAATGCGGTATAAAATCAAAATTGCAAACAATGTCGCCTGATTCAAATCTTCCGGTAACAGGTTGGTAAACACCACCTCAAACACGCCCAATCCCCCCGGAACCTGACTGTATATCCCGAGCAACTGTGCCGTAATAAATACGCCGATAAAAGTGAAAAACGGAATATCTATATAGCTTTCCATAATAAAATACAGCACCAATGATGCCATCAAAATATCGGCACTGCCGATGAGCATTTGCGCCAACGCCATTTGCGGCGAGGGGGTATCAAATTCGATTTCTTTAATGACAATCGGTTTTTTATAAAACATACAACCCCAAAAATAAAATAATAATCCGCATACCGAAAGCGTCAACACCGCCCAATTAACATAACGTGAAGACATCGCGGTTAAAACGTGTTGCGGCGAACAAATGACTCCGATAATCACCAGAAAGAAACAGGCAATTAAATAGGTAAAACCGGAAAAAGTCACGATTTTAACAATATCTCCGGCCGGAACTCTCCACCTCGTATACAGCCGATAACGTATCGCACCTCCGGAAACTACGGCGTGTCCGGCGTTGTTGCTGATGGCAAACCCCAGAAAACCTGCAAACATCCATTTCCAAGCCGCTAATTTGTGCTTTATATATTTTAACGCCAAAAAATCATAAGAAGATAAAGCTATATATCCGCATAACGAAGCTATGCAGGCAAATAGAATATTGCGATTGGGTACGTTTATCACCGCTTGTTTTATCTCCTCGAGTGAATATTTGGAAAGCTGATGATAAATCATAAAAGCAGCCAGCCCGAAAAAGAATAATCCGGACCACGATAATATTTTGCGTAACAATCTTTTAGTTTTTCTGCTCATTTCGCTTTACATATTGTTTTCAATATATTTTCTGATATTGGAACCATACGTTTGTCTGATGTATGACGTCAGTTCTGATGGTGCACTCTGATAGTTTTGAGCGGCTTCTTGCGCCTGTGTCAGCTCTTCCAATTTCATTTCCGCCGTGAGGGCATCACGCTTTTGGGCTGCATCCGGAACGTTCTTTGATGAGGCAATATTAAACAACGAGTGAGCCAGAACAAAATTCTTGGCGCACATAACACCATCGGCATAAATCTGAGCCAATTCCATAACGGCTTCCATATTATTTTGCGCCACGGCAGAACGATAAGAATTAATTGCATTTTGATAGTTTTGTACGGTACCTTTACCTTCGGCATACATCCGTGCCAAAATCAGCTGCGATTCATCAATTTGTGCCGGAGATTCGGCCGCCGCTTTAATCAGTTGAAATGCTTTTTCATAATCTTGTGGCACCACAAACCCTTTATAATAAGCGTAGCCGAGCATAAACTTGGCAATATTGTTTTTTGCTTGTGCCTTTTCAAATAATTCGATTGCTCTTTTATTTCGTTCGGCATTTTTCTTGCCTCCGGTCAGATAGATGAATGCCAGATTAAGTGCGGCGTTATCGTTGCCCAACTCGGCGGCTTCGCGGAACAGTCCCAATGCTTTTCCAATGTTCTTTTGCGTGCCGATACCACTAAAATAAAGGCTACCCAAATTATTAAGCGCAATTGGGTCTTTTTGTTCTGCGGCCAAGGTGTAATAATGCAATGCTTTGGTAAAATCTTGCTCAACGTCATCTACACCGTAAAGATATATATAAGCCAATTCCATCTGACTTTCAACATCACCTGAGTCGGCCGAGCGAGTCAGTTTATCGAATAAATCTTCTTCAACTTCTTCTGTGGTTTCATTCGAATCACCGCCGCTGAAAAATTTGGTAATCGGGCGCATAAAGCCGAAGATACCGCCGGATTTTTCTTCTTTTTCTTCCGGCTCGTCAACCCTGGCGTCGGTTTGCGCGGTTTCGCTGTCACTTAAAAACATTTCGTCGGATAACAAATCCACATCACCGCTGGCGGCAAATAAATTATGCGTCGTCAAAAGCGTAATAAAAGCAATGCTGAACAATATTTTCTGCATAATATAACCTTTCAAAATAACTTTGCATTACAATAATACGAAAATAAAGATGTTTCAAGGCAAAAAAATAAATTGCTTGTAATATTTTTTATTTTGGTTTAGATATAGTCCGAAAGGTTGAAAATATGGTTGTGGAAGCTCCGATATATACAGTGCGCGGGGCACGTTTGAGTTTTGGTCTGAAGCCGCTTTTTCTCGGGGTTGATTTATACATTAACCGCGGTGATAAAATATGTCTGGTCGGACGCAACGGATGCGGAAAATCAACGCTCTTAAAAGTTATTGCCGGCGAAATCGAGGCTGACGACGGCGAATTTTTTATGCAACCGGGAATGCGTGTCGGCTATATGCCGCAGGAGCCTGATTTAAGCGGTTGTAAAACCTTGCGCGAAGTGGTGGAAAGCGGTTTACCGTCAACCGAAAAAAATCAAACCTATCGTGCCGATAAACTGATTGAATATTTTGATATTCGCGCCACACAAAATCCGGCGGAATCTTCCGGCGGCGAGTGTCGTAAAGCCGCTTTGGCCAAGGCTCTTATCGGCGAGCCCGATATTTTACTCTTGGATGAGCCTACCAACCATCTGGATATTGAAGCCATTGAAAAACTGGAAGATATAATTAAGCAATTTGCGGGCGCAGTAATCGTTATCAGTCACGACCGTTCGTTTTTGTGCCATATTTCGCACACCACATTTTGGTTGGATAGGGGGATTTTGCGCCGCAATAATAAAAGTTTTTCACATTTTGAAGAATGGGAAGATCAGGTTATTGACCAAGAGATTATCGAACAAAAGGCGTTGAATAAAAAAATCGCCGAAGAAACCGAGTGGCTGCACAAAGGAGTGACAGCACGGCGCAAGCGCAATATGGGACGTTTGCGGCGCTTGCAACAACTGCGACAAGAACGGCGCGAGCAAATCAAGATGATGGGCTCGGTTAATATGGAGGTGGAAACTGCCGAACAGCGCTCAAAAATGGTGATTGAAGCCAAGCACGTTTATAAGGCATTCGGCGAGCGGCAACTGATTAAGGATTTTTCAATTCGCATTATCAAAGGGCACAAACTCGGTATTGTCGGTCCCAACGGCTCGGGCAAATCGACACTGATAAAGCTGTTAACCAAGCGTCTGGAACCGGATTCCGGCTTTATCCGTATCGGTAAAAATCTGGAGGAGGCGTATTTTGACCAGAATCGCGTCACGTTGGACCCTAAAAAAACTCTGTGGAAAACTTTGTGCAACGAAGGCGACCATATTTGGGTGCGCGGGCATTTTCGCCATGTGGTGGCGTATTTGAAAGACTTTTTATTCAAGCCGGAGCAAGCGCAGTGTCCGGTGGCGGCATTGTCCGGCGGCGAGAAAAATCGTCTGATGTTGGCGGTGGCATTGGCGCGCCCGTCAAATTTATTGGTATTGGACGAGCCGACCAACGATTTGGATATGGATACGCTTGATTTGTTGCAGGAAGTGTTGGACGAATACGAAGGGACGGTGCTGATTGTCAGCCACGATCGCGATTTTATGGATAAAGTTGCCACGTCTCTGCTGTATATGAAAGGTGATGGTACGATTTATGAACACGTCGGCACTTATACCGAATTGCTGGAAAAATTGAAAAACAAGCCGGAAAGTAAAACGGCAAAAAAAGCTTCGGTCAAGACAGAACCAAAAGTAAGAGAACGCAACAAAACTGCCAAATTAAGCTATAAAGAGCAGTATTTATCGGATAATTTACCGAAAGAAATCGCCGAATTGGAAGCTGCAAACAAGGCAATCGAGGTTGCGCTCGGCAATCCGAATTTATATACCGACGATCCGCAAAAATTTGATGAACTGACCACAACTTTGGCGGCCAATAAAGAGGCAATTTCGCAAAAAGAAGAACAATGGCTGGAAATTCAACTCAAAATTGAAGAAATGTCATAAAAATCAATCTTCATTCCATATTTGCGGCAGGATTTTATCCCATCCGCCGTTATGGGTGGCACCTTCAACCACAACCACTTCCCCCGTATCTGCAACAAAATTTTGATTAAGCTCCGGCGGCATTACCGTATCTTTGCTGCCGACATAATGAATTTGCAAAATCTTGGCAAAAGCGGCGCGATAATCGTTCAAATCTGCCGATTCGTCAAGCGGAGGAACGTTATGATACGCCGTCCATGCCGGATGGTCCAAGTTTCCGCCGACGGTTATGATTTTTTGCACTTTTATTTCCGGATGCGTTACGGCAATCAAACCTGCAATTTGCGCACCGCCGGAAAATCCGACCAAGGTAATCGGATGTGCGCCGACAATTTGCTTTACGGCCTCGGCTTGCGCTGCCACGATTTCGGGAGCAAAACGCGCGGTGGTCCAATATTTTTGCTCACATTTTTTGTTTTGCACAAACTGACAGGCGCGTGCCATATAAACCACATTGGGGTGCCGGTCGGCAAAGGCGGTTGTGCGCATAAAAGTGCCGCGCGGAGTAGGGTTATCGGTCGGTCGGCCGTAAGCATTAAAAGCATAGCCGTCACCTTCAATATACACTTTATATGGCGCATTCGGTTGCTCGATTTTTTGCCATACGGCAAAGTCAAAATCAGCGGTTTGCACCACCGAATACTTGAAATCGGCGGGAATTTGCAACGGCGCGACGCATCCGGCCACAACCAAACACATTAATAACAGACGAATTTTCAACTTGTTATCCTTTCTCTCCGCCATCATAATGCTTTTAACGTAAAAAATCAAGCTTCGGCTGAGAATGTGCAAAATTCGATTTGACAATTGTGTTTTTTCATTTTATCCTCAAATTCAGGTATGGGAGACTATACTCAGGGCGTCAGAAACCCTTTACTAAAACATAGTCGCATTGAATATGGCGACTCATAAATTATATGTTGACATCTGTTTCGGACGGATGGTCGGCTGAATAAGGCTACGCCAAATAGGTCGCGCCGTTTTTTATGTTTTAGTACGGTTTCTGAACATTCACCCGCTTTCTGATGAAAGCGGTTTTTTGTTTTAATTAACTAAACCGGAGCAGAAACATGAATAAACAGATGGCAAAATTGGCAACAATGTTCATTAGAGACAGAGATGAGCGCAAAAAACGACAAAAAGAGTTGATTGAGCAGTCCATAAATAAAACAAAATTGATTATGGTACTTCTATGCAAAGATGAGGCTGATATTTTAGATGATTGGTTTTTGTTTCATAAAGCGATGGGGGTAGATGCTTTTATTGTTACGGATAATAATTCAACCGACGGAAGCCGTGAAATTTTACAAAAGTATAAGGATAAAGGCTGGATTCTTGAGCTGATTGACGAACCGAGTACAACCATACATCAGGCAGACTGGTGTAATCGAATGATATTGACCGCCAAAAATAAATATAAAGCCGACTGGATTATCAGCTCCGACGCCGATGAATTTTGGTATGCTCAATCATTGAATCTGAAGCACGATATTGTTGAAAACGGTGATTGCAATTTATTAAGCGTATATCTCAAGAATTTTATCCCATACCTAAACTCGGAAAATTTTATAAATGAACCATATTTTATCGGCCGCGGATTACACCGGTTTGAAGAAGAAAAATATAACATTAAAAGCAATATGTATTCGTATGAAGACTTAACTCCCAAAGTTATTATGAAAGCTTCGGACTATAAAATGATAGGAGAGGGAAATCATAAGGCAAGAATGTATCATAAACGTAAAAGTAATATTGCCGATATTGTAGTATATCACTATTTTATCCGTAACTTCAAACACTTCAACGATAAAGTTCGTAAAGGAGGTGAAGCAATTAAAAATTTATCAGATAAATCATTCGGTACTCATTGGCGAGATTGGTATGAAAATTATTATCTGACAGATAAAATGCAAGTCGCTTGGAATGAGTATTTTTTATTTAAACGATTTAATGACTTGTGCAATATCGGGGTTATAGTCAAAGATACCTCCATCGCCGATTTTATGGAGCAAATACGAGAAACAGAAATTAAATGATAAAACCGTTAAAATCCGCGGGTTTGGCGGTCGCGTTTGATACGCTGTTCCAAGTCGGAAATCTTGAGCTCCAGACTCTTGTCTGCACCGGCTTTGCGTGCATTATCCAACTGTTTTTGCGCCACATCCAAATTATCCATTTCATAGCTGAACTCGGCCGCCGCATACAGTGAACGTGCCCGCTGACCATTCATATCATAAGCGCGCGATAACATCATCCAACCGCTCGCGGTTGGTGTTTTGAGCTGCGCTTGCTGCAACAAATTAATAATGCGTTGCAACTGCGTTTTATCCGGATTATTTTCGAGCATAGCTTGGGCCAAACTGGTCTGCAACAACGGATTGTTCGGCAGTAGTTTGAGTGCGGTTTCGTATTCTTTAACACTTTGCTTTACCTGTCCGCTTTCAAACAAAAACTGACCTTTCAACTCGTGAAAATACGGATTGTTCGGCTGTTCGGCAATCAATCCGTCAATCAGACGTTGCGCTTCCGACAAATTATTCTGCCGAAATGCCAGAATGCTGTGGGCATAACGCGCCGGTGACGAACTGTCGCCCGCCGGATACATTCGCATAACCTTTTGTTTATCCAATAAAAACGCCGCCAGTTTAGCTTTTATCATTAAAAATTCGCCGTCCAAACGATGTGCGCTCGGATAGTGATTGCTTTTGCCGGCCTCGATAAAGTGATTAATACGTTCGGTCGTCAGCGGGTGCGTGCGAAAATAATTGTTTTCCGTAACACCGCTTAAGGCATTTTTCTTTTTGATTTTAGTCATAAAATTCTGCAAACCGATAGTTGATTGCTTGGTTTGTGACAGTAGCTTTATCGCACTTTCATCAGCACTCCGTTCTTCTCCCATCTGATAGTGCAAAATACTGTTGATGGCCGAACTTTGAGAGCCGAGCATAATTGCCATTGCCGCATCGCCTCGTCCGGTGGAGACGGCGGTAGCTCCGGCGGCAATCATCGAGCCGAGCATCACATATTTCATTTTTTCTATTTTCAGCTGTTGTCGTACGATGTGTCCGCCCATAATATGTCCGGTTTCGTGTGCCAAAATTCCAGAGAGCTCATTGACGTTGTCAGCCTCAATCAACGTGCCGGTATTCACAAACATATAGTTACCCTCACTGACAAACGCATTTAAGGAGTTGTCCCGCACCATGTGAACATCGGATTTGAAAGGAATACCGGCCGCTTTATACAGCGGAGCCAAAATTGAGTTCAAAAAATTCTGGGTTTCGGCGTCGGTAATAAGCGTCACGCTTCCGGCTGCGGCCGATTTGCCGAACACACCGGTCAACAGCAACAAAAGCACAAAAAAGCGTATTATCCGAGTAATTTTTGCCACCAAGATTTTTTCTCCGGTTTGGTTTCGGCAGGAGCGGCGGAACTTTCGCCGTTATCAAAACGTCCGTCGTTGCGGCGTTCGCCCGTGCGACGTTGTCTGCGCCCTCTGGAATTGCGGCGGAAACGGAAACGACGATCTCCGTTTTCTTCTTCGGTCGTTTCTTCCGCAACCGCATCGTCCTCCTCATCATATTCCATATTTTCCGCCTCATAGCAGGTAGCGGCCGTATCGGCAATATTCGTATCGGTAATCTGCAATTTTTCGCGGCAAATCTTGAAGTCGGAAATATCTTTCATATTCAAATCACCGGCAATTACAATTTGCAACTCGTAAGTTTCTTCAAGTGCCGACAGCTGTTTGCGCTTATGATTCAAAATGTATGCGGCAAATTCAACCGGAACGCTGATTGTCAATTTAGCTTTACGGTTGCGCACACCTTCGCTTTCAATTGAACGCAATACCAGAGTTGCACCGGATTCTACGGTACGGGTTACGCCGCGACCGTGGCAATACGGACAAGGTTCGTAATTGCTCTCCATAAACGAGGAGTGCATGCGTTGCCGCGATATTTCCAACAATCCGAAAATACTCATTTTGGCAATTTGAATGCGGGCGCGGTCGTCTTTCATTGCTTCTTTCATTCGGCGTTCAACCGCCACATTGTTTTGTTGCTCATACATATCAATAAAGTCAACCACAATCAGACCGGCCAAATCTCGCATTTTTAATTGTTTGGCAATCTCGTCGGCAGCTTCCAAATTGGTTTTTAATGCCGTTTCTTCAATATCTTTTTCTTTGGTGGCACGTCCGGAGTTAACATCAATCGAAACCAACGCTTCTGTCGGGTTAATCACTAAATATCCGCCGGATTCCAACTGCACAATCGGATTATGCAGTTTATCTAATTGTGCCTCGATTTGAAAACGTTGGAATACCGGTACATCTCCCGGTTTACGACAATGAATGTGGCGCAAATTATGCGGTGATAAAATCTTCACAAAATTGCGCGCCGTCTGATAAGCCTCATCGCCGTCAATAATCACTTCGGCAATATCTTTAGTGTACATATCACGCAAAGCACGCTTGATTAAGTTGCCTTCTTCATACACAATTGCCGGTGCCGGAGTGCGCAAAGCGCCATAACGAATAGCGTTCCAAGTACGGATTAAATAGTTGTAATCGCGGATAATATCGGCATCGCTTTTGTCTTCGCCCCGGCCGTGCGGATAATCAGTGACATATCCGTATTCAGCGGCAAACTCTTGATAACCGCTTTTAAGCGACGACGGTCATTGGCATTGGTAATTTTACGAGATACACCGCCGCTTTTAATGCGGTTTGGCATCAAAACGCAATATCTTCCGGCCAACGAAATATAAGTGGTGCAAGCAGCACCTTTGTTGCCGCGTTCTTCTTTTACCACCTGAATAAGCAAAGTTTGGCCTTCTTTCAAAACGTCCTGAATGGTGCTGCGATGAAATAATTTACGGGCAGTAATTTGCGCTGTGTTTCAAAATTATAAACACCGCTTTCGGTATCTTCAATATCGTCTTCATCATCGCTGTCCAAGTCGTCATCAACTTCATCTTCCAACGTTTCCGCTTCCAAACCTGCGGTTTCTGCTTGAGTTTGTACCGTCTTTTTACGGTCACGCGGGCGGCGGGTCGATTTGCGATGTTTACGCGGTTTGGCATCTTCCGCCGTTTCTTCACCATCATTTGTCGTTTCGATATCTGCTTCAGTCGGTATTGCAGTTTCTTGAACAGTTGGTATTGAAGGGCTTTCCGCAACCGTTTCCGGAACAACGGAAACATCGGAATCAACCGTTTCGGATTCGTTTTTTTCGTTTTTGCGCTTTCTGAACGAACGACGTGCTCTGGGTGCTTTTTCCTGCGGCTTTTCTTCGGCGGTATCGGAATTAGCTTCAACCGGCATCGGTTCGTGCATCATATCGGCTGTAGCTTGAATATTGAGATATTCGTCATTTTCCGGTTGAACATTCTGTGCCGGTTCTAACTGAGCTTCTTCTACTTCATGAGCCTGTTGAGCTTCCATCCGACGACGTGCTTCTTGCGCTTCTTTTTCAGCCTTAAAGCGGGCACGCTCTGCTTCACGTTCTTTTAAATAGCGGATTTTTCCGGCGATTATTTCATCAACTTCGGCTTCCACTTCTTTGCGTACTTCATCGGAAACATTGTAATAATCCGGATGAATTTCGTTAAAAGCCAAAAAACCGTGTTTGTTGCCGCCGTAATCAATAAACGCCGCTTGCAGCGACGGCTCGATCCGGATTATTTTTGCCGTATAAATATTTCCTTTAATTTGTTTGCGAGAGGCGGACTCAAATTCCACATCCTCAACTTTGTTACCGTCCACGATAACAACACGGGTTTCTTCCGGTTGTGTATCGTCAATTAACATTCTTTTTGTCATTATAAACCTCATATTTATGGTTCTTTAAAATAAAAAAAGAACCGATTACGGGCTCGATAACGCTGTACAAACAACCAAACACACTACACTATACGACAACAGTCGTAATGTGTGTTTTTATTCATTTGTTTTCGACTCGGCCGCTTTCGCGCTTTTTCTTCTTGGTTATTGGAAAAACGGCGGAGTGTGCTATCTTACCCAAACTTACACTATGCGGAACAGGTTTGTTTTGCTGACGTCTTAATAACTCTCCGTTAAAAACAAAACTATCCCGTAATCGCCATAAGCATAATTCATAAAAATAAAAAAACAATAAAAATTTTCAGAAACCACCAAAAAAAATAATCGCTAATTTAACATATTTTAATATATTGGTAATATATAGCCGCTATAATAATGGGTAATTTGTAAGAAGAAAATGAAAGAGTATGTCTGGATGGGACTGATGAAGCGGTTATTGGCTAAGATTTTTACCGTGTTTTGTTTGATGTTTCTTTTTGCGTATCAGGCGCAGGCTGCGGTTGATATCCAAAATATGCGTATCGGTAATCAATCTGACGGCGCACGGGTGGTTTTTGATATGGATAAAAGTATCGATTATCGGGTTTTTCTGCTCGATGAACCGCAACGAGTCGTGGTTGATTTGGAAGATGCCGACATCAAACAGTTATACACCAAAATATCCAATCAGGTGGTAAAACAAACACGCGTCGGTAGAATGTCCGGCAACGATAAGCGCGTGGTTTTGGAACTCTCTCGTCCCGCGGTTGTTAAAAAAGCTTTCTTAATTCCGCCGCAATCCGGTCAAAATTGGCGTTTGGTGGTTGATTTGGCTATGACTGATGCTAAAAATTTTCATAACAAAATCGGCAATAAATACATGTTGACCAACAATAAGCAGTTTTCTCCCGACGCTGTCAGTTTTGAAGATAAAACGCTGGAAAAAACGACGGAAAAAGCGGATTCTAAGGTCAATCGCAAACGGATAATAGTGTTAGATCCGGGGCACGGCGGCAAAGATCCGGGGGCTATCGGGGCATATAGCAAAACTTACGAAAAAAATATCACTCTGGCAATGGGAAAGGAGTTAAAGCAAGTTCTTCAAAATAAAGGCTATGTTGTTTATTTAACGAGAGAAAATGATATTTTTATTCCGTTGCGTCAGCGTATTAAAATTGCACAAAATTACAAGGCTGACCTGTTTATGTCGATTCATGCCGACAGCGCCAGAAATCGCAGTGCTACCGGTTTGTCGATATATACGCTTTCCGATACTGCGTCCGACCAAGAGGCGGCGGCATTGGCCGAGCGTGAAAATAAGGCGGATATTATCGGCGGTATCGATTTGGGCGGAAATACCAAAGAAGTTAATGATATTTTGATTTCTCTCTCGCAAAACGACACTCGCAATAAATCCTCAAAATATGCTACATATTTGGTACAAGAAATGGCCAAAAGCGTTAAACTCGTAAAAAATACCCACAGGTTTGCCGGCTTTGCGGTTTTGAAAGCACCGGATATTCCGGCCGCACTTTTGGAAATGGGATATCTTTCGAATCGTACGGAAGAAGCCAATTTGCGTACACCGGCATACCGTCGAAAATTGGCCGATGCCGTGGCTCGGGCTGTGGATAAATATTTTACCGATCCGGAAATTGCCGCTAACTGGTAAATTGTTATTGCAATTTTGTTAAATTGTAATAAAATCCGTTCTCAAAGTTCGAACGTTTATTTAAGTGGGTTTATATGCTGAGATTGTTATCTTATTTGGCCAGTTTAGGCCTTTTTTGCCTTATCATTCTGATAATAGTTATTACTTACGGTATGGCAAAAATCAATATTACGATTCCTGATTATCACCAGTTGGAAAACTATGAACCTCCGGTTACTACCAGATTATTTGCCGGTGATGGGCAGGTTATGATGGAATATGCCGCCGAAAAGCGCTTGTTTGTGCCGCAGGAGAAGATTCCCGACTTGGTGAAGCAGGCGTTTATTGCTGCCGAAGACAAGCATTTTTATAAACATTCCGGCATTGATTACAGCGGTATTATCCGCGCCGCTTTGGGCAATTTGCGTAAAATGGGTACGGGAAAGCGTCCGGCCGGAGCTTCCACCATTACGCAGCAGGTGGCAAAAAACTTTTTACTCAGTTCAGAGCTTTCATATATGCGTAAACTTAAAGAAGCGATTCTGGCGCGGCGAATTAATCGTGCGTTTTCCAAAGAGCACGTTCTGGAACTTTATTTGAATGAAATTTATTTAGGCAATCGAGCTTACGGCGTGGCTGCCGCCGCCATTAATTATTTCGGTAAAGCACTTGACGAGTTGGAACTGCATGAAGTGGCATATTTGGCAGCATTGCCGAAAGTGGCATATTTGGCAGCATTGCCGAAAGGGCCGAATAACTATAATCCCAAAACCAAATATGATGCCGCCATAGCTCGCCGTAATTGGGTAATTGACCGTATGCTTGAAGACGGATATATTACCGAACAGGCGGCAACCGAAGCCAAAGAAAAACCGTTGGAAGTGGTGGAACGTAAGAGCGGATTCTTGAAAGATACCGAATATTACAGCGAGGAAGTACGTCGCACCATCAGTCGTAATTTTGGCGACGAAGCGTTATATCAGGGCGGTTTAATTGTGCGTACCACGGTAGACCCGCGTTTGCAGGAAATTGCCACAAAAGCCGTACGCAAAGGCTTGATAGATTATGATTTGCGTCACGGTTGGCGCGGTGCCGAAACCAATATCGACATTGATGAAAATTATAAACAAAGTCTCAAAGATACGGTATTGACAGCCGGTGCCGAATCTACTTGGGAAAAGGCCGTTGTTCTGGATGTTGCCGCCGATAAAGCCGAAATTGAAACCGTAAACGGCGATACCGGCAATATCCCGCTTTCTGCCGTTAAATGGGCGCGCTACAAAGAAAAAGGCAAAAATATGGGACCGGTGCCGAGCAAAATGGAACAGGTGTTGCATAAAGGCGATGTCATTTATGCCGAAAAAGACACCTCCAAGGAAGCAAAAGCCAAAACATATAATTTACGCCAAATTCCGGAAGTTGAAGCCGGTATGGCGGTGATGGACCCGCATACCGGAAAGGTTTTGGCATTGGTCGGTGGTTTTTCGTTTGCCAAGTCGCAGTTTAATCGCGCTACGCAAGCCCGTCAAACCGGTTCCAGTTTTAAGCCGTTTGTTTATTTAACCGCGTTGGAGCAGGGGTATTCGCCGACCGACTTGATTTTGGATGCGCCGTTTGTGTTGGATCAGGGTGTGGGAATGCCGAAGTGGAAACCGGTAAATTATTCCAAAAAGTTTTACGGATTGATGACTTTGCGTCGCGGTGTCGAACTTTCTAAAAACCTGATGACGGTACGTCTGGCTCAGGATATCGGTATGGATAAAATCGTGGATATGGCGCGTCGTGTCGGCGTTAACGACCATTTGCCGCCGTACCTGTCGGCATCTTTGGGTGCCGCCGATACCCGTGTAATCAATATGGTCAGCGCGTATTGTGTGATTGTCAACGGAGGTAAAAAAGTGCCGCCGTATATGATTGAACGTATTCAAGATCGTAAAGGGCGTACCATTTATAAGCACGAGCAAACTCCGTGTCCGACTTGTGCCGCCGATAAGTGGGAAAATCAGCCGGAACCTGATTTTGAAGTAGTGCGTGAACAGGTGGTTGATCCGCTTTCTGCTTATCAAATGACTTCTATTTTGGAAGGTGTGGCAGTACGCGGAACCGGTGCTAAATTAAACGGTTTGCATCGCCATTTGGCCGGAAAAACCGGTACCACCAATGAAACAAAAGATGCGTGGTTTGTCGGCTTTTCTCCGGATTTGGTGGCCGGTGTTTACATCGGCTATGACGAGCCGGAAAGTTTAGGTATGGCCGAAACCGGTGCTCATGCCGCTTTGCCGATTTTCTATGACTTTATGAAAGAAGCTCTGAAAGACACGCCGGATACCAGTTTCCGTATTCCGGCCGGCATCAAACTGGTGCGCGTGAATCCGTATACCGGCAAACCGTCGGCACCTGGGGATAATGCCGCCATTATCGAGGCTTTGAAACCTGACTTTGAATTTTATAATCGGCAACGGGTTATCGGTGACGATAATTCGGTCGTAGCCGGTCCGGAAAACGAAAACAGCAGTCTGCAGCTGGGAGGAGAATATTAATGCGCGCGGAATTTTATAACATTGTAACAGAGGTCGAGCAATCTTTGGCGTTGCTGAGGAGGTATCTTTGACTACGATAATGCTGTGTTGCGCCGCGAAGAACTGGCAACTTTGACTGCCGATGCCGATTTATGGAACAATCCGGAAAAAGCTCAAAGCCTGATGAGCGAAAAAAATACGTTGGAAGCCAAACTGGCACAATATGAAAGTTATACGCAGACTTTAGATGATTATAAAGAGATGATAGAGTTTGCCGAGGCGGAAAACGATGAGGCTATGTTGGGCGAACTGATGAATAATCTGTTGCAACTGCAACAACAGACCAAACACGCCGAGTTGGAATCTCTGCTTTCGGGCGAAGCCGACGGCAACGATGCTTATTTGGAGGTTCACGCCGGCAGCGGCGGCACCGAGGCGATGGATTGGGCGCAAATGTTGCTCCGAATGTATACGCGTTGGGCAGAAACTCATCAATATAAAACCGAACTGATTGAAGAAACTGAAGGCGATGTGGCCGGCCTTAAATCCGCTACTATAAAAATCAGCGGCAAAAACGCATACGGCTGGCTTAAATCAGAGAGCGGAGTGCATCGCTTGGTGCGAATTTCGCCGTTTGACAGCGCGGCTCGACGCCATACCAGTTTTGCCTCTATCGGCGTATATCCGGTGATTGATGATAATATTCAGATTGATATAAATCCGGCGGATTGTCGGATTGATACTTATCGGGCCAGCGGTGCCGGCGGACAACATATTAACAAAACCGATTCTGCGGTGCGGATTACGCATATTCCGACCGGTATTGTGGTTTCGAGCCAAACTCAGCGCTCACAGTTCCAAAATCGCGATAACTGTTGGAAAATGTTGCGGGCTCGCCTTTATGAAATAGAAATGCAAAAGAAGGCCGATGCGGCGCAAACCGCCAGAGATAATCAAGGTGACAACGGTTGGGGTTATCAAATACGCTCGTATGTGTTGCAACCGTATCGCTTGATTAAAGACCTGCGTACGGAGGCGGAAACTGCCGATTGCAAGGCCGTTCTGGACGGAGATATCGATTTGTTTTTATCGGCGGCTTTGGCACAAAAAATTAAATCCGATACGGAGAGCGGGGCGGTATAAATATGAAAAAAATATCGGCACGAGCATATTTTTTCAAAAAAATGATAGACTGGTTTTTCGTCGGCCTGTTTATTATTTTTCTGTTGCTGATGTGGACTTTGTATAAAGGGCCAATATCGGTGCCGTATTTAAAGCCGTATATTGTGCAAGCCTTAAACTATGACGAGAACGATTACAAAATAGAAATCGGCGACGTTAATATTGAATTGGTGCGCTCGATTCAACCACTCAGGGTAACAGCTAACAATGTGGCTGTTACCAAAAAAGACGATACCATGAGCATTGAAGCGCCGAAATTGTATCTTTCATTCAGTCTGCGGGCATTGATGAAAGGTATTATCGCGCCGAGTGATGTCAGTTTGATAAATCCGACCGCTTACATTTACGCCTCATACGGCTTGGAAGAAGAAGCCAAACACGAGGGAAACCGTAAAAAATTGCAGTTCTACGTGGAACGGATGAAAGAGTTTTTGGATAATTACAACTCCGAAGATAAAATCTATCCGGAAAGCTACGTCAATAATATTACCATAAGCGGCGGCGAACTGGAATTTAACGAGGTCGATTATGGCAGACAATGGGTACTGTCCGATGTAAATTTTGAGTTTAATCGCAAGATAATTAATATGGAGATGAATGCTAACGCATTGGTAAACATCAACGACAAAATCGCCTCGGTTGGTTTTGAGAGCGAATATCATGCGGCTTCCGATATGCTCGATATGGAAATATATTTTTCCGATTTGGTAATATCCGATTTTATGAGCACTTTTAACGAAACTACCGAAGAAAATATTTTCTCAATGATGTCGATTGAAGTGCCGGTCAACGGTAAAATCAGTACCACTTTGAAACTTACAGATGTGTTGCAACATCCGTCAGAAGTGCAGGATTATATTGACGGCGCGGTTGAAAAAATCGTGTTTGAATTGGATGGCGGACACGGCTATATTTCCTTTAACGGCGATGAAAAATATAATTATGATATTGACGAGTTGTTGCTTGAAGGCAAAATGGTGGGCGGTATTGATGAAATTCATATTGATAACGCTGAACTTAAAATGGGCGGACAAAAGGCAAATATCAGCGTCGATATCAGCGGTATGGAAACGCTTTATTTGGAGCAGACACTGCAAGATACGGCCATGCGTTTCAACGTAAAAGTCGATAAATTCCCGTTTGAAGAATTATCGCGTTTTTGGCCGCGATACTTAGCCGAACCGGCATGGGAATGGTGTAAGGACGGTCTTATCGGCGGTTATGCCGAAAATGCTTCGTTTATGTTTGATTTCGGTTACCGACGCAAAACTCAAGATTGGGGTTTGTTGTCGCTGAAAGGGACAGCGCATTTAAGCGACGGAGATTTATTTTATCTCGAAGGTATGCCGGTGGTGCACAATGTTTACGGCACGGCAAAATTTACGGAACATAACATCTTGATTGATATTGATAAAGGTGTCAGCGACGGGGTAATTATTACCGGCGGCAAGGTTGATATTTATGATTTGGATAAATATGATAACTTCATTTCGATTGATTTAGTCGGTAATGCTTCGGTAAAAGATGCACTGAAACTGATTGATAATCAGCCGCTCGGTTTTACATCGCAAATGGGACTTGATCCGAATAAGATAGAGGGCAGTGTGGATGTAAAATTGGGGTTGGATTTTGAACTGCGACAGGATTTGGATACCAAAGATATAAAAGTTGATGTGGCTGCAGACTTGCATAATATTGTGTTGAACGGAGTGGCGGATCCGCATAAAATCACCGCAGAAGAAATGCAATTGAAGGTAAATTCCGGCGGTTGGCATTTAAGCGGCGACGGGCAGTTTGATGAAATTCCGGTAAAATTGGCGATGGATGAAAAATTTGCCGATAAAAAATATAAAAGTCGTTGCCATGTTTCGTTTGCGTTTGATGAAAAGTCACGCAAAAAACTGGGGCTGGATTTCAAAATTTTGCAAGCGCCGAATTTTGAGGGTGCGGCCATGGTTAATGCCGATATTGTGGTGCGTGAAAAAAATATGACTGAAATCGAGGTAAGAGCCGATTTGCAGAAGATCAAGATGGATTATGCTTATTTCGGATTGGTAAAAGCGGTGGGCGAACAGGCGGAGGTAAAAGCCAAAATAAAGGTAAACAACAATAAAGTTACGGCTGTTTCCGATATGAGTCTCTTAAAACCGGGGTTTGTGGTTAACGGTAATATCGGAATGTATGCCAGTGGTCGCGTAAAAGATATAAATATTAGCAAAATCAGCGCTCCACGTACCACGGCTCGCGCTAAAATAGGTTTGACGGACAGCGATAATCCGAGTTTCAAAATCGATGTCAGCGGTGAAAGTTACGATTTGCGACCGCTGTTTGATAAAATCGACGATAAGAGTAATGCCGACAAGAACAACATCCCGACGCAAGAAAATGAGGATGACGGACTGGAAAGGGTCAATAATACCGATATCAATATTGCGGTAGGAAGTTTATGGACTAATGATACCACACCGATACAGAATTTTACCGGCAACGCCAAACTGCGTCGCGGAATTGGTATTGATGAATTAAATATGGTCGGCAATTTCGGGATTGATAAATCAATTAAGCTTAACTTGAGTTATATGCCGCGTGGCAATAAGGAACACTATTTAACGGTGGAGAGTAATAACGCCGGCGGCACGCTCAAGGTGTTGCGCTTGTATGAAAACATGGTAGGAGGCACCTTAAAATTGGAAGCGCGACGGGCAACCGATAAAAAATTTACCGGTCACGCCATGGTACGTGATTTCAGCATTCAAAACGCACCGGTAGTGGCCAAGATTTTGTCGGTGGCTTCGTTTACCGGAATGCTTGATTTGCTTAAAGGCGACGGTTTAACCTTTACGCATTTCAGCGCGCCATTTGAATATCACTATAAAATCTTAAAATTAAAGCACGCCAAAGCGGAGGGAAATGTGGTCGGAATAACCGCCATTGGACAATATAATCGCGCTACCGATGAAGTAAAGATTCACGGGGTGGTGGCGCCGGCATACAGCCTCAATCGCTTTTTGGGCAAGATTCCGGTGGTAGGGAACTTGCTTGCCAGCAAAGACGGCACTATTTTTGCGGCCGATTATAAAGCTGACGGTTCGGCTAAAGATGTTAATGTTGACGTCAACTCACTCTCCATTTTAAGCCCGAACTCAATGAAAGAATGGTATAATAAGAACTTCGGTGACGGCGAAGACGAATTGTAATCTTAAAGATATTTGTCTTTTTTTAATAATAAATTATTGAAGTTTTAATATTTTGTCTGTAGACTATCTCCATAATTTTAAATATGGAGAGTACTATGTCTACATTAAAAACTTCAGTTTTGGGTATTGATTTTGAAAATCCGTTTCTTTTATCATCGGCACCGCCGACCGCGAAAATTGAGAGCATTGACAAGGCTTTTACCTTAGGTTGGGGTGGGGCAGTCTTAAAAACCATTACGCCTGACGGCTTGGAAATGATTGAAGCCTCGCAACGTTATGCCACTTGGAAAAACGCCGGTCGAGTTTGCGGGTTTGAAAATATTGAATTGCTGAGTCATTTGACGATTAAACAGTGGCTTGACGGCATTAAATATCTGAAACAAAAGCACCCGACGAAGGTACAGATTGCCAGCATTATGGCTCCGGTGGTCAAAGAAGAATGGCAAAATCTGGTCAAGACTTTCAATGATTCGGAAGTTGATGCGTTTGAACTGAATTTTTCTTGTCCGCACGGAATGCCGGAAAAAGGTATCGGTATGGCCATCGGTACCAACGCGGAAATATCCTCGACGATTACCGAATGGGTGATGGAAGTGGCAAAAAAGCCTGTGTTTGTAAAACTTTCGCCGAATGTTACCAATATTGCGCAGATTGCCAAGGCGGTGGAAGCTGCCGGTGCCGACGGTATTGCTGCCATTAATACGGTACAATCACTTATGGGGGTTGATTTGGATACGTTTGAACCAATGCCAAAAGTAAACGGCAAATCCACTTTCGGCGGCTATTCCGGAATGTCGGTTAAGCCGATCGGTTTGCGTTGCGTGGCTCAAATCCGTCAAAACAGTGACTTGCCGATTTTGGGGATGGGAGGCATTTCCAACTGGCGCGATGCGGCAGAATATATGAGTGTCGGTGCCGATGTGGTTCAGGTTTGCACCGAAGTTATGATTAACGGCTATGCGGTTATCGGCGCCATGAAACAAGGCTTGCTTAATTATTTGGAAAATAAGGGCTTTAACAGTCCGGCCGATATAAAAAATAAGGCGATTGCCAATCTTTCGGCACACAAAGATTTGAATAAGTCAAAGCAGGTGTATCCGCATATTGATGATGCTTTATGTATAAAATGCGGCAAGTGCGCTACCATCTGCGACGAGTCCGAGCACAGCGCTCTGTCGTTGGTGGACGGACGTATTCAGGTCAATCGCGACGCTTGCGTCGGTTGCTCGCTTTGTTCGCACGTTTGCCCGAAAGCGGCAATTACAATGAAATAATCCGACTACAAAGAAATCCCCCGCCACTTATCGCCGCGGGGGATTTTGTTTATGATTTAAGTGTAATTGACGAGATGAAACGGTAGAGTTTTATCATTACCATATCTGACTAAAGCAATTTGACAACCTCCGCTTCAACCGTTTCCATATCGACTGTCGGTTCAAAACGCGCTACCACATCACCCGAACGGCTTATCAGAAATTTGGTGAAATTCCATTTGATGTCGGGCTTTTTATCCCAGTCTTTGTCCTCTTTGGCAAGCATCTCCGCCAGAAGTGCGGCCAATTTATGTTCGCCAAACCCCGCAAAACCTTTTTGTGATTTTAAGTAGGTATAAAGAGGCAACTCATTGGCGCCGTTGACTTCGGACTTTTTCATTTGCGGAAACTTTGTATTATAATGCAGTTGGCAAAATTCGTGCACTTCCGCATCACTCCCCGGTGTTTGATGTCCGAATTGATTGCACGGAATATCAATCACTTCCAAACCATTATCGTGATATTTTTCATAAATTTTTTCAATAGCCTCGTATTGAGGGGTAAAACCGCATCCGGTTGCCGTGTTGATAATTAACAACACTTTGCCTTTTAAGTCTGCCAGTTTCAGTTCTTCCCCGTTTACTTTCGGCACATTAAAGTCATAAATCGTCATTATACATTCTCCTTATTTGGCCGAGTTTTTCCCCAATTCATAAGCTTTTTGCAACAAGTCTTCGCGACCGGAGACGGATTTCGGCTCGTCAATTCCTCCGCCGACCAGAGCTCCGGCAAAGCGAGATTGTTCGAAGCACTCAATCCAGCCTTTTAATCCGTTAATTGCTCTGTCGGCAGCATCAGGTGCGTTATCGTAAGACGAAGTTATCAAATACACGTCTTTGAATTTGTTAGCCTGTGGAAAAAGCGGGTTGCAACGGTCTAAAAATGTTTTAAGTTGCCCGCTCATTTCATAATAATAAATCGGTGTGGCAAAAATCAATACATCGGCATTTTGTACTTTGCCGATTAAATCGACCATATCGTCCTTTTGTACGCATTTAAATGTTTTTTGACACGCCAGACAGCCGATACAGAATTTTATATCTTTGCCTTTAAGGTTGATAAATTCCACTTCGCTGCCGGCATCTTTAGCACCTCTTTCTGCTTCGTGAGCCAAAATTTCGGAGTTGCTGCCGCCACGCAAACTGCTCGATATAATTAAAACTTTTTTCATTTTGCCTCCTTATTGCAAATTATCTTTGAAAAATGTTTCTATTTTATCAAACGGAATAACATCTGTTTTATAATATAAATCCGTGTGATTGGCATTCGGAATAATCATCAGTTCTTTATTATCTCCTACCAGTTTTTTGAAGGCATCTTCCGAAAAATAGCGGCTGTGCGCCTTTTCGCCGTGAATCATCAAAACCGGTGATTTAATGGTATCGGCATAAGCCAAAATAGGCTGCGTAATCAGCGAAAGTGCCGAGGTAACGTTCCAATGACCGTTAGAATTGATGGAGCGCGGATGAAAACCGATTTTTGTTTTGTAATAGTTGAAATAGTCTTGAACAAATTGCGGTTCTTCACCGGTCAGTTTATCCGGTAATCCGGCAGCTTCGGCAAAAGAGCCGTTTTTATAATCTGCCGTCCTTTGATTATTCAAATCTTGGCGCATTTTATACAAATCCTCTGCAGACATACTGTCATTATAACCGTGCGCCGTAACACGCGTCATATCATACATTGTGCTGGTTACGGTGGCTTTAATCCGCGTATCCTGCGCCGCCGCATTTAAGGCAAATCCGCCCCAACCGCAAATGCCGACAATGCCGATTTTGTTTTCATCAACTTCCGGCAGAGTGGTCAAATAGTCAACAGCCGCGCTGAAATCATCGGTATTGATGTCAGGGGAGGCTACATTACGCACTTCGCCGCCGCTTTCTCCGGTAAACGACGGATCAAAAGCCAATGTAACAAATCCGCGCTCGGCAAGTGTTTGCGCATAAAGTCCGGAAGATTGCTCCTTAACCGCCCCAAACGGACCGGAGACCGCAATCGCTTGCATTTTACCTTCAGGCTTATTTTTCGGTTCGTATAAATCCCCGACCAGTTCAATGCCGAAACGGTTTTTGAATGTTACTTTTTTTACATCAACATTATCCGATTTAGCAAAAACTTTATCCCATTCGGCATTATTTCCGTCGGCGGCACAAGCGCTGTCAGGTGCGACAAACATCAAACTCAAAGTTGCCACGGATAAAGCATATAAATTTCTCATTTTCATAATTTTTCTCCTTTGATTGAATATTATTAAATTCTATTTTCCGTCAGGAAAACTGGTAAAAGTAATCGGTTCGTACTCCGGTCGGTTTATACCGTTTTTACGCCCCAAATCGATACATTTCAAGAGCCATGCCATATTTAACCCCAGCGTGCGCATGGTTTGCAAACCTTCTTTATCTTTCAAAACATCATCCGGTGTAAAACCGTGTACACTGTTCCAATATTGAGAGCCGACCACCTGCATTTTACTGATTGTAAAATATTTATTTAAGCGGTCAAACGATGCACTGGCTCCGCCTCGTCGACACGAAACAACGGCGGCTGCCAATTTGCCGGCCATTTTCGGAGCATAAGTGAAAAACAAACGGTCGCAAAAAGAACAAATCTGTCCGGAAGGTCCGGCGTAATAAACGGGACTTCCCAAAATAATGCCGTCAAATTCATCTAATCTGGCGCCGATTTCATTGACACCGTCGTTAAACACACACTTTCCGGTCTCGTGACATTTTCGGCAGGCAATACAGCCGGATATCGGTTTTGTTCCTATGTGATAGATTTCCGCTTCAATACCGTTTCTTTCCAATGTATCGGCAACTTCTTTGAGGGCCGTATAAGTACAACCGTTTTTATGCGGACTGCCGTTTATAAGTAATACTTTCATATTTCTTCCTTTATTGCAATTTGTTGTATTCTTCATCGGTTACAGGCTCGAGCCATTCGTTAGAACCGCCTTCGCTCGGTACTTCTACCGCAATATGCGTAAACCAACTGTCTTTTGCCGCACCATGCCAATGTTTGGTTTCCGGCGGAATATTGACAACATCACCGGCTTTTAATTCTCGCGGTTCTTTACCCCATTCCTGATACCAACCGCGTCCTTGGGTAACCAGTAAAATCTGTCCGCTTTTATGATGAATATGCCAATTATTGCGGCATTTCGGTTCAAAAGTTACATTATACATCGGTACACCGTTTGTTGTTGTAATCGGCTTCAAATAACTTTTACCGGTAAAATACTTACCATAAGGATTTAATTCGCCGAAACCAAAGACAACGTTTTTGGCTTTTGCCGCGGTGGCAATGTTCAGGATTTCCGCTACCTCATCATCGGTTAAACCGTTATGTTTGCCAATCTCAATATGGGCGTTTAATTGGCTTTTCACGCCTTCACGAGCAGCCAACATGGCAATTGTTGCCAATTCTCTGGTTTTCCAATCCACATTATCACGGGCAAAAATATCGCCGAATAAATGAGCTTTCAAGTATTCATCAATGGCCGGCGCAAACTCAAACAATTTGCCTTTTACTTCCGAACCGACCAGTTTGGTTTGATTTTCCGTGCCATAGATTAAAGCATTACCTTCCGGTTTTGCACTCGGCTCGTTACCTAATTCATCTTTATTGCCGCGTTCTTCAACGGTTTGCATCAAAGTAGCAAGCGCATTAAGACTTCTCGGAAAACCGCAATATGCATAAGCCTGCGCCAAAATTTCCTTAAACTCATTCACGGTAACGCCGTTATCAAGCCCGTCATTCAAGGCTTGTTTTAATTCTGCTTGATTGCCGAGTGCCGCATAAGCCGCCGCTTCGGCAATAGCCTGTTGTTCCGTATTCAGAGTATTTGCCATAACATTTCCTCCTAAAATTACCGACAATACCAATGTTAATAAAAATTTTTTCATCATATTTTTCCTTATGTAAGAAATTATCACTTGTCTTTATGCAAATCACACAAAAGTTTGTGCCCCACACCGACATTTTCGGCATCATATTCGTTGATAAAAACATAAATTGTTTCTTCCGGCATTTTGATTATTTTTGCAAACACCGGCACTAATTCTTTGACCAATTCATCTTTTTGTTCTTTGGTAGCGTGTGCAATATCAAGTCTCATTACTGGCATGGTTATTATCCTTTGTTTTACTGTTTAAATTTTTTACTAAGTTCTGTTCCGCGGCCGATGATTTCTCCTGTTTTCAAATAAGAGTATGTCGGCATTTCAAACAAAACCGGTTTTAATTTGTTATAATCAATTTTATTTTTCTCATCAATTACAGTTTCTTCGGCATAAGTGCCTGAAATTTTGCAAATAAAGTTATCAAATGAATCCGTCTCATAATTATCAACGACTTCGCAGTCCATCACTAGCGGACTGTCTTTAATAATCGGCGTATTGTTTTCACTCAAATCATAGGCAAAAACTTCGCTTTTATCGGTATTTTTTCCGCTGATTGTTCCGACATAATCGGCTTTCGGTAACAACGTTTCATCAACAATTGCAACGGAAAGATGCTTACTTTTATGTATAAACTGATTTGTGTAATGAATTTTATGCATACTGATAATAATGCGGTCATGTCCGATAATGCCCACGTGTCCGGCAAGCATCCAAGTCGGCTTATTGCCGTTCATTGCCCCGATAACCACCAAAGGTGTCGGATATAGGGCTAAAACAGAACCTAAATTCTTTTTCATTTGTTATCTTTCCTTTCAAATAATTGTTGAGCATTTGTTTGTAAAAATTTTTCGGCATATGGTGCAAGTTCCTTGTCATTTGCCAGTTCTTGACGCAGATTTTTAAGATTTTTTTGTAAAACCTCGTTTGGCTGATAAGGATAATCCGAACCGTATAAAATATGTTCCGGCGTGGTAATCGTGAGCATGGTTTTAATTAAATCCGCCGTCGGCACACCGGCCAAGTCATAATATAATGCAGCCAAATTCTTTTCCCAATCAATATCCTGCATCAAACCTTTGGCTTTCATCGCCGGAAAAATGGCTTTCATCCGCGGTATGGCCAGCGGTAAAAACGAACCGCAATGCGGAATAATCATCTTGATGTTCGGATATTTGGCAAGCACATTGCGTGAAATCACATTCACAATCGCTCGCGTGGTTTCCGCCGGATATTCATACATGGCAAGCGGCGTTGTCTGAATTATTTTTTCGGCATACGGCTCCGGACGATGCGGATGCACAAAAACAACGGCATTATATTTATTTAACATCGCCATTAATTCATCCAATTCTTCATCACCCAAATACTGTCCGTAGCTGTTGGTTGCCAATTTAATACCGTCTGCGTGCAAAACTTCAAAGGCGTATTGAGCTTCTTTAATGGCCGCTTTCACATCAGGCAAAGGCAAGGTCGCCAAAAACTTAAATTTATCGGGATTTTCATCACGAACTTTGGCCGAAATCTCATTTAATTTACGCACCATATCCGCGCTTTCTTTACTGTTTCCGAAGTATGGTTGTGGTGCCGGCAATGAAAGTACCGAATAGTCAATGTTCATATCATTCATAAAATCCAAATGCGCTTTTATATCCCATTTCGGAAGCGGAAATGTTTCTTGCAATTCGGCATTATGCGCACGCAAAAAATCCATATATTCATTCGGAATAATATGGCTGTGCACATCGATAATTTGTGCGAAAGTATTTATCGGTAAAAGATATACGGCGGTTAATAAAGAAATTATTTTCTTCATGAATTACTCCTTGATAAAATCCTTATCCTTATCAGGAATACCGGCGGTATCTTCAATATAACGCTCTACCTTCATATGTAAGTCGTATTTGTTGCGCAGTTCGGCAATTTTATCCATCATCGGTGTGGCGTGATGTTTATCTATAGCCTCTTGACTTTCCCAGCTGTCTATAAGTAAAACGGTCTCCGGATCATCTTTCGGATAAAAATATTCATATTTTTTATTTCCTTCTTCGGCACGGATGGCGGCCACCGTTCCGCTTTGTTCCATTTCTTCGGCAAATTTGCGTGCATTGCCGTTTTCACCGGTATAATAAATATTGACCGTTATAGCCATGGCATTTCCTCCTAAAAGCATAAATATTGCCAATGTCATTAAAACCTTTTTCATTTGTTGCTCCTTAATCAGCAGGCTTCCACGCCATAAAGCGTTTTTGTTCTTCCAAATCGGCATTGTAATAGCGTTTACCGCAATCCAGTTTGGCAATTTCCTTCATATCTTCAGCGGTTAATGCAAAATCAAAGATATCGAAATTTTCTTTAATATGCGCCGGATTTGTGCTTTTCGGAAACACGGAATTGCCTTCCTCAATATGCCAACGTAAAATAATTTGTGCCGGTGTTTTGTGATATTTTTCGGCCAATTTAACCAAAATCGGTTCGTTTAACAACTTGGCGTCGCCGTGGCCTAACGGATACCAGCTTTCCAATACAGTACCGAATTCAGCCATACGCGCTTTTAATTCATGTTGCGGAAAATAGGGATGACATTCCACTTGGACTGCCGCCGGTTTAATCTTTGCATAAGAAAGTAAATCCTCCAGATTTTCTTTGAAATTACTGATTCCGATGGATTTTACTTTGCCGGATGCAACCGCTTTCTCCATATCTTTCCACGCACCGATATAATCACCGACTTGTTGATGCAACAAAAGTAAATCAATGTAATCCGTTTGCAGACGGGAGAGCATTTTATCTATGGCTTCCGAAGTCTTGCCTTCTCCGTATTCGCTCGGCCAAAGTTTTGTCGTAATCCAAACTTCTTCGCGCTTCAGACCGCTTTGTTTTAAGGCTTCACCGACACCGCGTTCGTTTTGATAAGCGTGAGCCGTATCAATATGACGATAGCCGAGTTTAAAAGCATTTAAGCATGCATCAATCGTATCCTTGCCGTCCGGAACCAGATATACACCGAGACCGAACTGCGGCATTTTTAACCCGTTATTTAATGTAAGATAAGTTTGAGTCATTTATTTTCTCCTTAAAATCCCAATTTATTGAGCCAATTTGTGACACTTTCTTTGGCTTTTGCGCGTTCGTTTTGAGCAATATGTCCGTAAACTGCCAATCCGTCGAGCATTTCGGCACCGGTGGCATTTTTCAGGTTATTCGGCACAGAAGTTAAACCGCTGCCTTCGTGAGTTACAAAAGGAACAACGGTCTTATCGCTCCAATTGTGTTTGTCAATAAAGGTGTAAACCGCCATCGGCAAATCTCCCCACCACACCGGACCGCCGATGAAAACTACATCATAGCTGTCAAAGTTCGAAATATCTCCGGCTATTTCAGGACGGGCATTGCTGTTCTTCTCTGCTTTGGCCGCTTCGGTCAATGCCGTATAAGCCGCCGGATAGGTATCATTTTTTAATTTTACTTCAAACAAACTGCCACCGGTTTGTTCGGCTATCATTTTGGCGACAATTGCCGTGTTACCTTCGGTAATATTTCCGACACTGTATTGTTCACCGGTTTTGGAAAAATAAATCACTAATACTTTTTTGTTGCTCATATCTTTTATCTCCGCTGTTGCATTATGAATTGTGAAAAATGTTAATACCGCTAAAATACTTGAAAATAGTTTTTTCATCTTATAGTCCTTTTTTAATTTGTTTGATTGCCGTTGTAACCTGAAAAACATTATTCTTTCACAGGAATCAACTTGACTTTTTCAGAAACGATTTGAGTAATTTCTTTTTCGTCTTCCGCTGTCAGCAATCCGTAAAGCGGAATGGAAAATGCCGGAAAAGGATTGTGCTTTTGCAGCCAGTTATATTTATAATTTATATTATTCTTCGGAACCAAAGCTAAAACACGATATTGCTTAAACCAACACCAAACAATTTTTTCTTCCGCATGGTCAATATCTTCCCATTTAACGGGATTGGCGTGGTCTATTTTTATACTTTCATCGGTAATTACAGCCATTATTTGCGGATGGATATATTTATAATACCACACACCCCACGAAAAAACCACGCACCCCAATATAACCCACATTTGCGGATAAATAAGAATACGCCACCCGCATACAAAACACGAGCAAACTAATAACGTAATACCGACATTAAACAGAAGCCACAGATTTAACGATTTGAAATTATAATAAAATATCTTCTTCATTTTCTATTCCTTTGCTAAATACTTTTGTAACATAGGGGTTAATTGCATTTCAAAGAATTTGGAAGTCCATTCTTTCGGTTCAAATACTCCGTCTGACATGCACCAACAAATCATCATACCGTAAAGTTCGGCAATAATTACATTTGCTAACACATCAATCGGCGTATCGGCTTTAAGTTCTTTTTCTTTTACGGCTCGATTTAAAATACCATACAGCATATCAATATCAAATTGCCATTTGGTATTATCCATATTTTCAGGTGCTTTGTTCGGATCAATAACACCGCGTATCCACTCACGACAAATATTAATGCCGTATCGTTCAACCTCCGCCATAAAACTTTCAAAGTAATAATGCAGACGGTCAATCAAATTTTTATCCGTCATTTTTTGCATTCTTTTTTCAATACGTTCAAAGAGTTCTCGGCAGATTTCAAACACAATGTCTTCTTTATGCGGAAAATAAACATAAAACGTTCCTTTAGCGCAACCTGCGGCATTGGTGATATTTTCAATATTTAAGTCGTTCAGGCCGTTTTTTTCAATCAGTTTAATGGCGGCATCCAATAAACTTTGCTTTGTTTTTAACGCATTTTCCTGCCGGTTGGTCATAATTTTTCTCCTCTGCTTTGAAACATAGTATAAAAATGACCGACGGTCAATGACTTTCAGTATAATATCAACAATATTATCAAACAAGTAATTTATTAAACATATTGTTTGACACGCTGTAATTTGTGACCGATAATAAGAAAAACAATACTTTTGAAAAGGAAATACCAATGAAAAAAATTATGATTACTTTGGGTTTGCTTATCGGTACTTCAGCACTTGCATTTGCCGATACGATTTCAATCGATAGTTCCGATTTTGCCGAAATCAGTTCGGAGATTAATGATGCCGCCTTTGATATTCGCTATTATTCGCCGAATAATTTTACCGGTCATAAAATAGACGGCTACAAGGCACCGCGAGCTTATCTGACCAAAGAAGCCTTGGCGGCGCTCGCGGTTGCGGCCGAAGACTTGCGCAAACAGGGTTATCGCTTGTTGATATGGGATTCCTATCGTCCGCAAAAAGCCGTTGATAACTTTGTGCGGTGGATTAACAATCCGGAAGATGAGGGGGATAAAACTTTTTATCCTGATTTGCAGAAGTCGGATTTGCTGGCCGGTAGATATATTATGGAAAAATCCGGACATACCAGAGGCAGTACCGTCGATTTGACGATTATTGAAAAGGACGGGGATTTTGTGGATATGGGCGGCACGTTTGATTTGTTCAGCGAGATTTCGCATCCCGATTATCAGGATTTGACCGACGAACAAAAACACAATCGCCAAATTTTGCGCAATGCCATGATTAAAGCCGGTTTCAGGCCGTTAGATTCCGAATGGTGGCATTTTACTCTTGAAAACGAGCCATTTTTCCGCATAATATAACTTTATTGCAAACAAAACCTCCCTTCGGGGAGGTTTTTTCGGTAGGTAACTGACAACAAAACCGAATAATCGCAAAGTCACATAATGATATTTGCGCCTGACAAATTCAATTCTGCCGTTTTCCTTTTATGTATATCCTTGCAAAAATGAAAATTTTCTTAAAATATTTGCAATAACAACAGGTGTAATAAATTCTGGACATTCAAAATAAGCTACGGTAAATATAAAGAAAATTAAGGAGATGAAAATGAAATATTTAATAAGTTTATGTTGCGCGTTGTTAATGCTTGCGGCTTGTTCAAAACAACCGGAGAATAATATTGAAGCGCATAAAGCGACAATGAAACGCTTTGAAACCATGATTAACACCGCAGATTCAAGTATTGCCAAAGAGCTTGTGGCCGATGATGCGGCCTTTTATACGCCGGCATCACCGACACCGCTTTATGGCGGGGAGGGGTATCTTTCGGTTGTTCATTGGATGAGAAAAGGTTTTTCCGATGTGCAATGGAAGCTTGAAGAAATGGTTGCCGAGGGTAATGTTGTTGCAGTGCGTTGGACCTTAACCGGTACCAATGACGGCGAGTTTATGGGAATGCCGGCCACCGGCAAACATATATCCACCTCTGTGATGAATTTCTACTATTTCAACGACGAGGGCAAAGTCATAAATGACATCGCCGCCGAAGGTATGATCGGCATTTTGCGCGGCATTGGCGCACTAAAATAAATAATAAACAGAATATCCGAAGGGAGGTTATGTTTGGTGGGCGCTGTAGGACTCGTCTTGCTTCGCCTGCGGCTCGCTTCGGTCACTCGGTTGCGATTTTTTCGCTGTAGTCGCTATCGCTTCCCTTGCTCAAAAGCAACCTTCGCCCGTCGTCAGAAAAATGTCCACCGGACATTTTTCTTTTCTCCGGCCTACGACGGTCTCCGGTTCGAGCCACAGCATACCACCAAACAAAAAACCTCCCCGAAGGGAGGTTCTGTTTGGTGGGCGCTGTAGGACTCGAACCTACGACCAGACCGTTATGAGCGGCCGGCTCTAACCAACTGAGCTAAGCGCCCGACATCGCTACACACAATATGCTAACTTCTGCCGATAGTCAAGATATTTTTTTAATTTTGAAAATCTAAATATTATTATTTAAAAAATTTCCGTTAATACAATCTGATACATTATTAAATTTAAGTAATTTATCGACAATATCCGCCGCTTTTTGTGCATCATATTGACGGTGTATAAAGTCCATACGGAAGAAATCCGGCGCCAAATCTTTGGCTTCGGCTGCAATGCAGTACGGCTTATCGTCAAATACCATCATCTGACAATCTTTTGATAATGCCTTAAAATAACGACCTTGTCGTTCTAAATTAAACCACATCGGTTGTCCCAAACAGTGTTTGCAATCATTATCGCGGATACAGCCGACACTCGTAAACAAAGGAACGTCCTGATAAATAATCAAAGATGTCTTTAAGTTGGATTTTTTAATTATATTACAAATATTTGCCTTTATATCCTCAAGTGATAATGTGATTTGTGAGGCGCCGATTTCCGCTGCCATAGCAATCGCTTGCGTATTAAGCATATACAGTGAGGAGTCAAAGCTGATATCTAATTGATTAATCGGTAAAATTTCCAATGCCCAATAGTTTGCGACTTCCCATTTGCGATAACCGCCGTCAAGCAGGCGCCGAATTGTATCCGCATACAATGCCGGGTGGCGGCAAACGGCGGGCAGGGCAAGGCGAATCTTATTTTTAGGCAGCTTATTCAAACCGCTGATATCACTATTCGGAGTGATTAAATAAATTATCTCGGCAAAATTATTTAAATCCAGTAAATTCAAATAGTTAATGTTATCTACTTTAATGCAAAACTGCGGTTTTGCGGATTTTTTGTCGGCCATCGAAATCTCAGGCAATTCACCGTGACGTTCTTCTATTTTTATTTGGCTGTATAAACCGCGGCGCAACTCATTGAGCATTGAGACCGGAGTGAATAAATTTTGCGGATTTTCAATAACTAATGAACGTAAATTAAATGCCGTATCACCGGTTTTGGCGAAAGCGACCTTAATGGCATCCGTGCTTTTTTGCGGATTGTTGGCCGGCGTAAATGTACCGTTAATACTTGCCGCAAATTCTCCGGAGTGGGCGCTAATGCGTCCGCTTTCCACTTTAACAGTAACTTCTATGTCATTGTTATTGCGATATTCGTGTGGTTTCGGCTTGGTGTAGTGATAAGCACCTTTAACTGCGCCGGATGAAGCCAGATAAATCTTATCGCCGTTTTCAAGTCGCGGATATCCGTGCGGCAACTCTATTTCCACCGTCGTTCCGGCCGAAGCCTCAAACACGCTCTTATTACCGACAAACAGCTTCTGTACCGAGAATCCGAACGGTTTTTCATCACCGGCGGCATCTATTTGCAAACCGTCGTGCCGTGCCACCGCGTGATTGGTAACAAAACGCAATTTGCCGCGAGAAATACTGTCTACCGTGCCGATAAGCAATCCTCGGTGGCCGACAAAATCGCGGTCGATTACAGCTTTATCTTTGCCTTTGAAATGGAATTTGCACCACGGGCGCGAGAAAATCTGCTTAATATTTTCCTCTTTGAGCGGATTGGCACCTTTACCATCGAGAATTTGCCGATAATAATCGGTAACGGCGGCAACATACAGCGCCGATTTTTTGCGCCCCTCGATTTTAAGTGAATCAACCGGCATATTCAGCACATCTTTCTGCAATGCCATATCTTTCATTGAAAACAGATGGCTTTCTTTGCCGTTGCATTTAAATGCGGCGCGACACGGATACATACATTTGCCGCGATTGGCACTGCGTCCGTATTCCAAGGCCGAAAATTGGCATAAACCGCTGTATGAATAGCACAACGCCCCATGAATAAAGGCCTCGGTTTCCAAGTTTGGAATGGCGGCGATTTCGTTTATTTCCGTTGCCGTGAGTTCTCGCGCCAAAACCACACGTTTGAAGCCCATTTTTTGCAAAAACAGTGCGCCTTCTTTATTATGTACGGCCATTTGCGTACTGGCGTGCATTTCAAACCACGGATATTTCTCGCGCATAACCCGCGCCACGCCCAAATCCTGAATAATCAGACCATCGACTTTGCAACGGGTGCAAATATCCAGACTTGCCAGCAAATCCGGCAATTCGCTTTCTTGCAAAACCGTATTGAGAGCCACATATACTTTACGATTTAAGCTGTGGGCATAAGCGGTAAATTCATCGAGTGTATCGGCGTCAAAGTTGGTGGCGGTTGCGCGTGCCGAAAACTTGGATAAGCCGAGATATACGGCATCGGCGCCGTAATAAAGGGCGGCATAACCGGCCTCGACATCGCCGGCGGGTGCGAGCAGTTCTTGTTTTTTCATTTTTTAATATCCGTCAAGTCAGTTTGCGCCAGAGTAGGGCAAAACCCCGAAAATGTCAAGCGCTTATATTTATAAAGCTTCTTCCAAAAATTCGGCGGCATCAGCCACACAATCCGGACATTCGCGCAACACTTTTCCGCTGTCGATACCTTTGAGCAGTTTACATTGTGTGGCGCCGTTACGTTGTTGAAACTTGGTCATAATCTGCCGCATTTCCCGAGCCGAAGCCGCACGGTCTTTTTTTATCAGCCCCAAAATTATGCCCGCACCGACAAGCGCACCGCAAGTTCCTTCCATATTGCCCATACCGGCGGCAAAGGCGTTGCCGATATTCAGCGCCGTATTTTCATCAACACCGGCCATATCGCAATATGTGCACGTAATTGCCTGAGCGCAATTATAACGTCCGCTGCGTTTTTTTTCGGCCGCTTCAAATTTTCTGCTTTCCATAATTCAATCCTCTCTTTTTTCTTTGATTTTACAGCAGATATTTAATTTTGCAAGCACTTATATGTCGGCTTGACATTATTACGACAATGGTTTAAGAAAGGCAATATAAGGAAAAGTTATGGCAATTCAGTTATCGGACCATTTTACATACGGCAAATTATTGCGTTTCACCGTACCGTCGGTGATTATGGTGATATTTACTTCCATATACAGCGTGATAGACGGCCTGTTTGTGGCTAATTTTGCCGGAGCGACACCGTTTGCTGCCGTAAATATCGTTTGGCCGTTTATTATGATAATCAGTGCCATCGGCTTTATGTTTGGCAGCGGCGGCAGTGCATTGGTGGCAAAAACACTCGGTGAGAGCCACAGTTATAAAGCCAATCGCATTTTTTCCATGCTGATATATCTGACCATTATTATCGGCATTGTTTTTGCTGCTGTCGGATTATTGCTGATTAAGCCGATATTGCTTGCTTGCGGGGTTGAAGGAGAATTGCTGAAGCAGAGTATGTTATACGCGGGGATTTTGTTTCCGGCAATACCGGCGCTGATGTTGCAGGTTATGTTCCAATCATTTATGGCAACGGCCGAGCGCCCGAAACTGGGGCTGTTTGTTACGGTTTTTGCCGGTGTGTGCAATTTTATTTTGGATGCTTTGCTTATTATTGTATGGAAGTGGGGTTTGTCCGGAGCCGCGTGGGCAACTGCGGCCAGCCAGTTCATCGGGGCGGCAATACCTTTGTTGTATTTTGCCTTTCCCAACAAGAGCCTGTTGCACTTGGGACGCACCAAACTGTATATCAAAGCCTTGATAAAAACCTGCACCAACGGCGCCAGTGAGTTTATGTCGAGTATTTCGATGTCTTTAATCGGCATATTATATAATTATCAAATGCTGCGATTTATCGGCGAGGACGGGGTGATTATTTACGGTATTATCACCTATGTCAATTTTATTTTTCTGGCGGCGTTTATCGGCTATACGGTCGGCAGTAACCCGATTGTCGGTTTTCATTACGGTGCCGGTAATAAAAATGAGTTGAAAAGTCTGCTGCATAAAAGCTTGCGGTTGATACTCTTCGCCGCCGTCATATTGACTTTTGTTGCCGAAGTCAGTGCGTCGCAGATTGCCCGAATATTCGTCGGTAAGGATGCACATTTAACCGCAATGACGATATACGCTTTTCGTATATATTCCGTATCTTTTTTGCTTTCGGGGTTCAATATCTAC
The DNA here is from genome assembly GCA_902793695.1 of uncultured Pseudomonadota bacterium. Lineage (GTDB taxonomy): Bacteria > Pseudomonadota > Alphaproteobacteria > RF32 > CAG-239 > RUG410. Next base: position 41,868 of record CADBEI010000025.1, read on the forward strand.
GCCTCGGGATTTTTTACGGCGCTCAACAATGGGTTGATATCGGCGGTGATAGCCTTTTCGCGCACCATGATTTTTGAATGTATTTGTGTTTTAATTTTACCGATATTATTCGGAGTAAACAGCATTTGGTCGCTCTCGGCGTGAGTTTTTTCTTTATCAAAAAAATGCGCGGTCGTTACGGCTATTGATTTTTTGCTTTTTTCAATTCAACCATACTTTTGGCGAGACGGTTCAGTTTATAATCTTTTTGCTCATCCACCGCCTGATGAATATTATATATCATCTTGATTTGTGCCAACGTAATTTCTACATCGGCCAGTTCTTCGGCAATATGGCCAACATCGCCGCGGTTGCGCAGTTCTTTGCACAGTTCTTTGGTCAGCTCCGACATTTCTTCGATTACCATAATTTTTTGAGATTCCGTCCCGAAAAAATCAATTGCTTCGTTATATATTTTAAGTTCTTGCGCTTTTTCCATTTTTTTAGTCCTCTTTTCGAATATTCAGCACCACATATTCCGATTTGGTGCCGGTTTTGAATTTGATTGCCCAATCGGAAATACCGGAAGTAACAATAAAATCGGTATTATTGCGTTTTTCATAACCATATATACGGTCGTTGGCACCAATCCATTTACCCACCTGATTGAACGGCCATAGCTGTCCGCCGTGCGTATGTCCGGAAAGCACCAAATCTACGCCGGATTTTGCTTGTGCGGCATAATCGGTAGGCTGATGGTCCAAAACTATTGAATACTTATTCATATCAAGCGCGGCGGTTATTTCTGCCATTGATTTTCGCTGATGATGCATTTCTTTAACCTCGGAAAAATCGCGGCGTCCGATAATATAAAACGCATCGCCGATCAGAGCCGTTTCATCGCGCAAAACCGTAATGCCGTTATTCTGTAACCGAGCAACCAGTTCATCTGCGCTGAAACCGCGGTGAGATGCTCCGTAATAGCCTTTATCGTGATTGCCGAACACAAAATAAACTCCGTATTTTGTTTGTAAAGAGCCGAGAGCGCGGGTAGAGGAAATCATATTTTCGAGCGAGGTATCATCATCAACGTAATCGCCGACAATCACAACCGCATCCGGATTTTCGGCCTGCATTGTCGCAATATACTCGGCAAATTTATCGGCATTAAAGGTGGTGCCGATATGTGAGTCGGCAAACATTACGATTTTGAGATTTTCAATATTTTTGGCGGTAACGAGATTATATTCGGTACGCCAAACGTTGTGTGCCGCGTACCATCCGTAAATCAGCGCGGCGAGGGCGATTATAACGGCGCAAGAGCCGGAATAATAGCGCTTAAACGGTTGTTTGCGCAGTTTCTCCGTCAAGAAGAATATAAAATCGCAAATCAGCCAAGCCAGAGCAAAATAAACAATGCAGACAATCGCATTCATAAAATTGAGCAGCCAACACAACACGCCGAAACCACCGAATACAATACCGCCGCCGATAAAAGCTTTGCGCTTCTCGTCTTCTTTGGTCAGGCGACGAATAAAGCCGAATTTGCATACGCGGTTACTGACATATACCAGTGCCATACCGGTAATAATCAGCGTTGTCCACATAATGATAATCCACATTGTCATTTATCTTTGCTCCATCATTTTAATATTTGCGATTTATCTTTGCTCCATCATTTTAATATTTGCGGAAGTATAATATTTTGCGTCGCAACTATCAAGTTTTTTCTTGACACTTGTCGAAAAAATTGCTACAACGCAGGCGAATTTGAATTTTTATGATATTACTAACTAACACTATATATTGGTTTAAGACAATTTGTACCTATGCAAGCGTGAATAGCAATATGTGAAAACGCCATTTGAATGCTAAACAGGAAATCTGCTCAACACCGCAATCGGTTGTCCCTTTGATTCCGCGAGGATGAGAAGTTGTCGCCGGCATCCCGGTTTGAGGTGATTCTTGCAAGTAGTGGCAAGCGAAAGCAAGCGTTCTTGATGAATGTCAATAACTGTTAACGGGTGACAAGCGGCCCCGGCATATCGAATGTTTGTCTTAAAATCGTCGGGCAGGTTCGCAAATGACCTCCTCGGAAGCAAAAACAATGACAAACAGTTGAGTTGGTTTGGAAGCAACCATTCTCGTAATTTGCGCGTGAAGCATTCTGTTTTAGTTTTGCGCTTAAGCCTTTGACACGAGTTGTCAGAGGCTTTCTTTTTTTATAAACACGTTTTTTTAGTTTGACTCCGAAAGTTTTTTTATTTAAGGTGCAAATACAAAAATTATAATTATAGCGAAAAATTATTAACGTAAATAAAATATTATTGCTTATGGAACATTACATTGAAGGTCGTGTTATCTTGGGACTGTTGTGCCTGATACACTTGTTTGCCGGTTATGCGCTTAAAGTACCTTGGGGACATATCAACAAAAAGGTGCTTAACGGCTTTTTCTTAACCGAACTTGTTGCAGTGACGGCGTATATCATTTACGACAATCTGCAAACGCCTCCGCACGACGGTTGGACACTCGCCGTTATCGGCTATCTCTTTGTGTATGCCTTAATTCTGATGACTTGGGCCGGATATAGCAGTTATACCGGACTTGACGAGGATAAGGTTTATGAAATAACCATCAAGGAGCGCATTTACTTTTTAAATGACTTTTACTTAAGAGGGACGGTCATTGATGAGGGAAAGGAAATCGAAGTTTTGTTGCCTTATGCGCCGGAGTTGGTTGCAGCAGCCAGAAACGGCAAAAAGCAAAATGTTAAATTCGATAGATTTCTCAAACATTGGTATATTCTGGTAAAGTGTGTGTAAACCCTAAACATAATTGCTTATGGAAAAGATTTTTTCTGCCAGAAACATTGTCGGCTTGATACTGTTTATTTTAACAGGTATTTTTGCCGCTTTGAGCATTCATTTTGATGTGTTTACGCCTTTTTTCAGAGGGCTTCAAACCCCCGATGATTATGTCGCAATAGGTGTAATCGCGCTGATTTTCGGGCCTTGGTTTGTTTTGTTTTTATTTCCGGTGTTTGTCAGTATTTGTGATTACATCGAGGACAAATATGGTAAGAAGCAACATTTATTGAATGCCGTTTGGCTGATTTTGTGTTGTGCATTTGCTTATTTTGCGGGTAATTTTCCGAATGTTTTAATAAAAATCGGTCAACTGTCTGCTGTGAGCGAACTCTCTATCCAGTTATATCGCTTGGTGATTATCTTCGTAACATTGTTTTTGTTATGTTGGCTTTGTCACTTGGTTGATTATTACAAACACCTTTTGGAATATCTCAGAACACCAATGAGAAAACCACGGGGCGAAAATATTGTAAGTGCAAACTAAATAATAAACGCGTATGGAAAGAACAGATGAAGCCATTGCTCTGTTTAAGAAACAGTATGGTAAAACTCCGAAAGAGGCAGGTTTTCCGGTAATCGGCATTTATGAAAGGCAGAGTGCTTTTCTGTATGCCGCCTCCGAAGAAGCAATCAAGTCCTACAAAACCGAGCAGAATATCATCCGTGGGACGATGTTCTGGGCTTTGTTGCCATTGATCTTGGTAATGATAAACTATTTTGATGCCGTGGAACGGTATCAAGAGATGTTTCATTGGCGTTGTGTGGTAAGCTACGTCTTTCTGGCTATTTGGCTTGTTGTGGTTGTTACCTTATACATTAAGGTGCTTAAACTGGGCAAGAAGTTCAAGTTAGGTAAAAACATTACCTATCTGAACTACTAAAGTAATTGCGTATGAGAAAGTTAGTCTTTGCGTTAATTGCCGCGCTTAGTGTAGCGTTAACCGGTTGTTCTGCCTTTGACAGTGAACCGATTAAGCCGAAAATCATCGGCACCGGCAATCTGCAATATGAGGCAAAAAGCGGTACTTGGTTTGTGGTTGTTGACTCAACTCAATATACCGTTGCCCAAACGCAGAGTTTTGAGCCGGTTGAGGAAATGCTGGTGACGATATTCACCTCACCGCGCAAGACCGGAGTGCAAGCCGTTATCGGCCATCAATCAGTTGAGCAAATTGAGGATTTGTATCACAGAAATTATACAGTTTTGATTGTTCTTGCAGTCATACTCCTCGGCATTGTACTGGTGAGTATTCACGAAAATGCAAAAAGAAAGTCTACTGAAGTTCCTGTGGTAAATGCTGATGTCTGAAATTTAAATCCCCCGCCGCTTAACCGCCGCGAGGGATTTTTTTATTATTGTCATACCTCGCACGATGCGGTGTATTCGTGCGTCAAGGTATCTCGACTTTTGGCACGCTAGTGCCACTTCCGAATCATATAAAATAAAGCGCTGCGCAAAGATAAGATCCCTTGACGAAGTGACGCACAGCGCACTTCGAGGGATGACAAGTTGTTTTTTATGTGCTTTGCAAAAAAAACAAAAATCCCCCGCCACCTAACCGCCGCGAGGGATTTTTTTTGTTTGCGCCGCCGTTTAGTACGAGCGGGCGTAAATAACGTCCATTGTCGCCGGTTTGCCGGTCAACAGGCATACGCCTTCCGTGCCGCTCTGGTCAAACGGAATGCAGCGGATGGTAATTTTCATCGACTTCAAGATTTCTTCCGTAGCCGTATCGCCGCACCATTTGCCGCGCACAAACGCGACTTTACCCCCGGTGTTTTGATATCGGTGCGAATGTTGTCTTGCAGACGCTTTTGTGCCTTGGCAAACATCAGCTGTTGCAATTCTTCCAGACGCTTGCCGGCGGTTTCAACAAATTCCTCCGCTTGCATAATTTTCTTGCCTTCCGGCTGCCCGATGAAAATCCGTTCCTTAATCATTAAGCCGTTATTTTCAACATCGCGCGGACCGATTTCGCAAACCATAGGCGCACCTTTTCTAATCCATTCCCAAACCTTATCGACGCTGTTTTTATCGCGGGTATCAACCTTGATTCGCAGCTTTTCGCCGAACGCTGATTTTAATTTAAGTTGTGCTTGAATTTTATTAATATAACTCATTATTTTTTCAGCATCTTCCGGTTTTTTAATCAGCGGAACAATCACAATCTGATACGGTGCAACGTGCGGTGGAACCACCATACCGTCATCGTCGGCGTGGCACATAATCGTCCCGCCGATTAAGCGCGTGGAAACACCCCACGAGGTGGTATAAGCATATTCCAATTCATTATTCTGATTGGTGAATTTAATATCCGCCGACTTGGCAAAGTTCTGTCCCAAAAAGTGCGTGGTTCCGGCTTGCAAAGCTTTTCCGTCCTGCATCATCGCCTCAATACAATAGGTGTCAATCGCCCCCGGAAACTTTTCGTGCTCCGGCTTGCGACCGACCAACACCGGCATTGCCAATGCGTTTTCGGAAAAGTCGCGATAAACTTCGAGCATTTTTACGGTTTCCGCTTCCGCTTCTTTCATACTGGCGTGTACGGTATGACCTTCCTGCCATAAAAATTCGCGTGTGCGCAAAAACAGGCGCGGACGCATTTCCCAACGCACCACATTGGCCCATTGATTAAGTAAAATCGGCAAATCGCGATATGATTTTACCCATTTGGCAAATGAGTCGGCAATAATCGTTTCCGATGTCGGACGCACAATCAGCGGTTCTTCCAGCGGAGAAGCCGGTTTTAACTTACCGTCTTCATTAATCAAACGCGAGTGCGTAACCACCGCCATTTCTTTGGCAAAACCTTCAACGTGGTCAGCTTCTTTTTGGAAAAAGGAGAGGGGAATAAACATCGGAAAATAATAGTTTTCGTGGCCGGTTTCCTTGATTTTTTCATCTAAAACGCGTTGAATACGTTCCCACAAACCATATCCCCACGCCTTCATTACCATACAGCCCGGAGATACCGAATTTTCGGCCATATCGGCTTCTGATACCACATTTTGGTACCATTCCGGATAATTTTGTTTGCGTGTTGTTTTCATTGCCATATTTTTTCTCCTATCTCAATTCGCCGCCGGTTTTTTTACCGACCTCTACAATCACTTTATTCATCAGATTTTCGATATCTTTATCGGTAAACGTCTGCTCAATCGGCTGGAAAGTCAAACTGATTGCCACCGATTTTTTGCCGCTCGGCAAGGTAATACCCTCATAAATATCGAAAATGCGCACATCTGTAATATGCTCGCGGTCGGCATTTTTGGCAGCGGATATAATTGCCGCGGCGCTGACACTTTTATCTACCACAAAAGCCAAGTCTTTATCTACCGGTTGAAACGGCGAAAGCTCGAGTTTTTTGCGTGCTTTGCCCGCAGTTTGCCGCGGTAACGGTATGTTATTCAAATTAACTTCAAACGCCACCACGCGTGACTTAATATCCAAAGCTTTTAATATTGCCGGATGAATCTCGCCGAAATATGCCAGTACGTTTTTGCCGAGGCGGATAACGCCGGAGCGTCCCGGATGGTAATAACTCGGCGCGTCGGTCGTAATCTGCGGATTTTCATACGGGCCTTTGGCGGCTGCGATTACCGCCAATGCATCGGCTTTGGCATCATACACATCATAATCGCGTGCCGTATGCGCCCAATCTTTGGCCGAAGTCTGACCGCAACGAATACCGCTTGCCGCGGTGTATTGTTCTTGCGGATGACGGCCGGTAAACACCGGACCCACCTCAAACAAGGCCATATTTGGATAGCCGCGGGCAATATTGTTTTTAACCGCTGTCAGCAAATTCGGTAAAATCGACGGACGCATTTCGTTGAGTTCTTTAACAATCGGATTTTGCAACAAAATAGCTTCATTGCCGTTGCGGAAATATTGCGCGATTTCGCTGTCAGCAAAACTCCATGTCACGGTTTCATACATTCCGCGAGATGCCAGTTCGTGCTTAATCACCACGGCATTATGCTGCATCGGTGTCAAAATCGGCTTCGGCAGATTATCGTGCGGCAGTGATACCGCCGGAATCTTATCGGTTCCGACCATACGCACGATTTCTTCGATTAAATCCTGCTCGCATTCAATATCACCGCGCCAACTCGGAGATACGGCCTTGATTTTGTTGTTTTCAAGCGATACCTCGAAGCCCAAATGACGCAAAATTTCCATCGATTTTTCGGCACTCACGTCCAATCCGGCAAATGTTTTCATCCGTTCCGGACGCAGATAAGCTACTTGCGGTTGATAATTATCTTCCGTTCCGACAACCGTCAAATCCGACGCTTCGCCGCCGCAAATGCTTATAATGAGCTGTGTGGCATAATCCGAACCGCTGATGTTTGATTTCGGGTCAACCCAACGTTCATAACGATAGCGCGAGTCCGAATCAATTTGCAATCTGCGACCGGTTTTGGCAATACATTCCGGCTTAAATAAGGCACATTCCAGTAACACGTTTACGGTATTTTCCGTACAACCCTTTTTCAAGCCTCCCATAATGCCGCCCAAACATTGTACGCCTTCTTCGTCACAAATACCCAAAGCAAAGTCGGACAATTCGTATTCTTTTTCGTTCAGTGCCGTAAATTTTTCGCCGTTATGTGCCATACGAATGGTAAGAGCCCCCTTGAGTTTATCAGCATCAAAAACGTGCAACGGGCGCGCCAAATCATAATTGATGTAATTGGTTACGTCCACCAGCGGCGAAATCGAATGAATACCGATGGCATTCAGACGGTCTTTCATCCACTTCGGAGTTTCGGCGCGATTATTGACGCTCTTGATATAACGACCGGTATAAACCGGACATTCACTTGCGCATTCCACCGTGATTTTTATCGGATTGGCAAATTTTGCCGGTGTTTTGGTGATATTAAGCGGTTTCAACGTGCCCAATCCGGCTGCGGCCAAATCGCGGGCAATACCGCGTACACCCAGACATTCGGCACGGTTAGGAGTTATCGATACTTCCACCACCGGATCAATGTTCAATACATCGGCCGCCGGAGCCCCGATAGGTGTATCTGCAGGCAATTCGATAATCGCATCATGTGCCGTTCCCAAACCGATTTCATCTACCGCACACATCATACCGCAACTTTCCACACCGCGGATGGTGGCGCGTTTCAAACGCTCGTTAAACAGCGGAATCAACGTTCCTTCACGAGCAAAAATACCGATAAGTCCTTCACGCACATTCGGCGCACCGCATACAACCTGATATTTATTGGTTCCGTCGTTTACACATAAAACGTGCAGTTTATCGGCATCGGGATGATTTTCCACACTGTCAATGCGAGCCGTGATAAAATCCTTTAAACCGGCACGCGGATCGGTAACTTCTTCAACTTCCAAGCCGATATTGTTCAGTGTATCGCAAATTTCTTCCAACGTTGCCGTGGTATCTAAATGTTCTTTAAGCCAAGATAATGTGAATTTCATCGTGCCAATCCTCCGTTGTTGCTCAAACCGTCTGTCATTGAAGAAAAGTCGAGCGGGGTAAATCCGTAATGTTTCAGCCAACGCACATCCGATTCAAAGAACGTACGCAAATCCGGAATGCCGTATTTCAGCATTGCCAAGCGGTCAATACCCATGCCGAAGGCAAATCCCTGATATTCATCCGGATTGATACCGCCGGCACGCAAAACGTTCGGATGCACCATACCGCAACCCAAAACCTCCAACCAATCGTTTCCTGCGCCGATTTTGAGTTCGGTCTTACTCTTTAAGCAACCGATATCCATCTCGATTGACGGTTCGGTAAACGGAAAATACGACGGACGGTAACGCACCGGCAAATCATCCAGTTCAAAAAATGCCTTCATAAAGTCGTGCAGACAACCCTTAAGGTGTGCCAAAGTTATGTTTTTATCAATTACCAAGCCTTCAACCTGATGAAACATCGGTGTATGTGTGGCGTCATAATCGGAACGATAAGTACGTCCCATGGCGATAATCCGAATGGGAGGTTGCTGTTTTTCCATCGTGCGGATTTGTACGCCGGAAGTATGGGTGCGGATAACGTATGCCGTTTCCATATCAAACGGTTTTTCCGGATTGTTGTTTAAATAAAAAGTGTCTTGCATTTGGCGAGCAGGGTGATTTACCGGCATATTGAGCGCATTAAAGTTATGAAACTGGTCTTCAATATCCGGACCTTCGGCAACTTCAAACCCCATCTGGCCGAAGATTGCCGCCACTTCTTCATATATTTTGGAAACCGGATGAATACGTCCCTGTGTTTCCGGACTCACCGGCAGAGTAACATCAAGCGTCTCGCTTTTAAGTTTTTCATTTAAGGCTTTTTCTTCCAAAAACTTCTTTTGCGCCTCAATAGCTTCTTCAATCTTGGATTTTACAATGTTCAAACCTTTACCGAGCGAAATTTTTTCTTCCAAAGGTAACGAGCCCAAACTTTTCATCATTTCGGTCAGTTTACCTTTTTTACCCAAGACGGCAACTCTGATGTCGTCCAATTCTTTTAATATGGCGGAGTTATTGATTTTATCCAACACTTCGTCTTTTAATTCTTCTAAATTTTCCATAATCAGCAACCTTTGTTTAAAATAAAAAGAGTTAACCCGGAAACACCAAGCCAACTCTTTTTATTGATTTATTGTATCTGTAACTTACTTGTTAAGAGCCGCTTTGGCTGTTTCAACCAACTTAGCAAATGCTTCGGGCTGTTTCAAAGCGATATCAGCAAGAACTTTACGATCGAGTTCAACTCCCGCTTTGTTGAGCCCGCTGATAAATCGAGAATAAGTTAAATCGTGGATACGTGTGGCAGCATTGATACGTTGAATCCACAAAGAACGGAAAGTTCTTTTCTTAACTTTGCGGTCACGGTAAGCATATTGCAAACCTTTTTCAACTTTTTCAACAGCTACTCTGAATACATTTTTATTACGACCTCTGTAACCTTTCGCCATATCCAAAATTTTTTTATGACGAGCGTGAGCCGTTAAACCTCTTTTAACACGAGACATATCTTATCCTCCCTCTTAAATAAACGGTAAAAACTTTTTAACAAAAGCATTAGCGGCAGCAATAATTTTAGAGCCGCGAGCCTGTCTTTTTTGTTTTGTCGGTTTGTTGAAAAGAAGGTGTCTTTTGAAAGAATGTCTTCTTTTTAATTTGCCGGAGCCGGTCACGTCAAAGCGCTTGGCAGCGGCCTTTTTTGTTTTTAATTTTGGCATTTTGATTCCCTTTCAATGGTTGGAAATTACACACAAGCCGTCAGGCAATGCCTTTTCGCCCGAACAACTTAAACACAACGTTTATAAACCATTTATTTTTAAATTTCAAGCACTTTTTTTATATTTTTTACACAATCATTTGAATATTATTGCATATTGTAAATTATCCGATTAAGATAGAGCAGACAACGAATAAAGGATTAAAATTATGAACAAACTTGTTAAAGGAATGATGATTGCCGGAGGTATTTTTATTATATTGCTGTTAATCGGCGGTTATATTGTGTATGTTAACCGTGCGGCGATTGCCGGTAAGGCGATGAATTATGCCATGCAACGCATAACCGGTTCGCCGGAAGACGGTTCACAAACGTGGATTGAAGGCGATTCGTCGCAAGATGTTAAAAATGCCTTGATTAAATCGGTACTTAATCGCGAACCGGAAAAAAAGTCCGATTCTTCCGCCAGACGTAAACCGGGATTGGCAACTATGGCCGAGATGTTGGCCAACGGTGCCGGAGAAAGTACCGACTTGGGACAGCTGGCTCAGGCATTTTTGGGCGGTTTGAGTGTTGATGCCGAGCAGGAAAATGCAACTTTACATAAAAGAACGGTACCGGAAAATGTTAATGATATTAACGCTCGCGATACCAAAGGTCGCACGCTTTTAATGAACGTATGTCGGGTTGATGTGTCGCCGAAGGTGATTAAAATGCTGTTGCGTTACGGTGCCGATATTAACGCGGTTGATAATAAAGGTCGTAGTGCGTTGATGTATGCCGTGGCTTTGAATGAAGATCCGGAGGTGGTGGAAATGTTGCTTGCAAGCGGCGCCGACGGACGCATGAAAGATAACGAAGGTAAAAAGGTCATTGAATACGCTAAAACGCCGGAAATGGAAAGCCTGATCAAAAAATACACCAAATCGGGGTGGTTCTTTTAAGTTGCGTCAACAGTTTTTTTGACTTATTAATATAGACTTTGGTATATATTCCTCTTTTATTACGCTAAAAGGGGAATATTTTTTTGCCCGTATGGGAGATATAATAATGCAAAAACAAAATATTGCCAATATTTTACTTTATGGTATGGCACAACAACACACACCGGCGGAATTCGGCGCAGATGAACGCATTATCAGCGAAATGGTTGAAGGATGGAATCAAAATGTGTATATTTTTCCGCATTACGGCATAAAATTACAAAAAAATCGGCAGAAAAAATATCATCTTATGTAGGAGCGGCTGTCGATTCCGTATTCAATATGGCCGATAAGACATATTTATAATCGGTAAGGCGGCGGTTATTTTTTACCTTGTTTGATGATTGCTGACGAGGGAAAAATGCAAAAAATACAAAATAATGAACATATCAGATTAGAAGACAGTTTGATGTTTGCCGGCACGATTTATGAAAGCTTTGAAGCTCTGGAAGAAGTTATGGGTAAACTTAAATTGGAACGTCCGCTGTTTTTAATTTATTTAGCCAAGAAGGAATTTGCCGATGCCGTGTTCAAGGCTGCCGGAGAAACACCTCCCGACGGTAGAACCGTTATGGAAAATCCGCCGAATTATATTGAAATTTTCAACTCCGATTATCAAAATTTGCAGTAAATGAAAATAGTTAGTCTTTAGACTTGACTTGTTGACAAAAACTTGACTTGTTGACAAAAACAGAATATACTCATGCCAAGGAAAAGTTGATGAAACACTGGTATGATGATTTATATCGTTACTTCAAAGTCGCCGCCGTTACCGCCGGCGGTCTTTGTGCTTCGGGTGAAATCAAAGCGCAAAATACCGCGGATTCCGATTCATTCGCTCAAATTGAAAATGTAATACCGATACCGCAGAAATACATTAATTATCAGTATGTTGACACAAAATTATATTATCAGGTCGATACGATTTATAACGCCTCGATAATTGATAAAGTAAAAAAAGGTACTTATGCCGGTAACGTGGCTTATTATGATTTTGATGACAATATTACCGTAAAATATCATTTTGCCGGAGTCAAAGAGCAACCGCACAACGGTACGCAGGTATCGGTTGATGTGCATGAAGGTACACACAGCAGATATTCCAATCTGTACGGATTGCCGTTGGGAAAAATTTCACCGAAGCAGGCATACAGTTTGGGAATTGCTGTTGAGTTCAATGCCTATTTGTATCAAACTATGTATGAAATGAATAAAAGTGCGGAAGCTGACAGTATTGTCGGGCTGTTGCATGATACTAATTTTGACTTCGGCAATTTGTTGCAGAAAGGCTGGCTGTATAAATATACTTCCGCCAAGCAAAAGGATAGAGAAAAACTTCTTACTTTGATGGTAAACAACGTTTTTGCCCACACATATTCAATGATGACCGCATCGGAGAGTTATACCAAACAGCTTATACAAACTGTTCATTCAATGTCTGATACTTCAGGTATTCCGGAAAGAATAAAAGAAGAAAACTACAAACGCGCCATTGATGCTGCCTTTACCATTCAGGTTAGCGAT
>CADBEI010000026.1 GCA_902793695.1 uncultured Pseudomonadota bacterium
TCAACCTGTTTTCCTGATAATGTAATATTCATAATATACCTCTTATTGTTAATTTATTGTGGCAAAATCGCCGTGGTTAATTTTTTGTTTTATAGTATAACAACTTTTAAGCAAAAGTAAATACTTTAATACTTTTATAGAGAGAAATTATCTCCCAGATAAACTTTACGCACTTCTTCGTTTTTAACAATCTCGTCCGGAGTGCCCTCCATCAGAACCGAACCGCTGTGTAAAATGTAGGCTCTGTCGATAATATCCAGAGTTTCACGCACGTTGTGGTCGGTAATCAACACGCCCAAACCGCGGTTTTTAAGTTGCGACACCAGGCCGCGGATATCGTTTACGGCAATCGGATCAATTCCGGCCAGCGGTTCATCCAGCAAAATAAAGCGCGGGCGGCTGGCAAGCGCACGGGCAATTTCCAGACGACGGCGTTCACCGCCGGAAAGCGCCAAAGCCGGAGATTTACGCAAATGCGCAATCGAAAACTCGTTAAGCAATTCGTCAAGTGTGGTTTCGCGTTTGCTCTCGTCTTCTTCCACCACCTGCAAAATCGCCTTAATATTATCCTCAACACTCAAAGTTCTGAAAATAGAGGCCTCTTGCGGCAAATAGCCGATACCCATTTTGGCACGCTTATACATCGGCATATTGGTTATATCTTCTCCGCCGATATATATATCACCGTAATCCGGAGTTATCAAGCCGGTAACGCAATAAAAACAAGTGGTTTTACCGGCTCCGTTCGGCCCGAGCAGACCGACGGCTTCACCTTTGCGTACATGCAACGAAACATTGCGCAAAACCGAGCGTTTTTTATATTTTTTGCCGATGTTGAAAATTTCCAAAACATCTTGGTCATTTTTTTGTTTTACCGCCATAATTTTACTTCCTTTTCTTATAAAAAGTACCGCGAATCCTGCCGTTTGTGGATTCATCACCTTTGATACGGCTGATTGAAGTGGCTAAATCGGTTACGGCATAAGCGCCGGTAATAAAGTTACCGTTCTGCTCCAAGCGTACGTTTTCAAACAGCTCGACTTTATCTTCCTGCGGATTATATACACCGCGATCGCCTCGCGCCGAACCTTTAGGTGTTACCACTTCTACATCGCCGAATGCTTCGGCATATTGCAGATTGCGTTGCTTATCCAAGTGCGCCACAACTTTTTGCGCCCGCAAGACCTTGTCGTCTTTATTGATAACCACCGGTTGCCGTCCGCCGTTCATAGTTATCTTACCGATATTCGGCTCATATATTCCCTTTTCGCCGGATATTTTTTCGGTAGGCGTCTGTACCATAACGTCGCCTTCCGCCGTAACTTTTTGCAATTCTTTACGCTCATTACCGCTGACATAGGCCGTGACTTGGCAGGCACTTAAATCATTTTTGCCCTGACGTACCTTAACCAAGCTTCCTCGGCGACATTGCTTGCGTGTATAGCCGTACATATCGATTTTCCCTTGCAAAGCATCATAATACGCCTCATTGCCGGTTATTATTTCCTTCGGCGTTTCCACGCGCACATTGCGATAAGCTTCAGCCCGTTCCAATTCTTTTTTTGAGCTTGAGCTGAACCAGCCGACAATTTCTTCGGCATAAAGCTTGCTGTCATTTTGCGTAATAACCGCCTCACCGACGGCCACGCTCTTATTTTCCGCACGATAAACCCGCGTTTCTTTTTTGGCGGTAAGAACACCTTTATCGGTTGTAATCCGATTGCTTCCTTTAAGTACGAGAATCTGCGCTATTTTATCATAGCTGAAAGCCTCGGCCTGCATATCTCCCCAACTGCCTTTGGCATAAACCGGATATTTTCCCCAACCTTTCTCATGTTTAAAGTCATAATTGGCCTTATCCGTGGTAATAACCGTGTCTTTATCAACCACGGCCTTAACATTTTGTTCCAGTTTCAAAACATTGTTATTCTGGTTGAAATAGCCGACATCAGAGGTTATATCGGTGTGACCGTTGTCGGTGGGAATAACCGCTTTCGGATTGACGATTTTATAAATCTGCGAGCCGGCCTCGGTTTCATCGACACTGTCTGCCACGATTTTATTGACACGATTTTTACTGTCGATGGTGTTGAACACGGTTTGTTCCATATGCAACTTTTCCATCTCACCTTTTTTAGGCATAGTGATATTTTCGCTCAAATCAACGCTTTTTTTGATATTCGGCATTACCACCATTAAACCGAGTAACGCGGCGGCAATACACGGCAAAACAATTTTAAACAGCCGCCGCCAATCAATACTCTTCCGCCTTGCGCCGGAATAATCATAATCAAGCGAGCGACTGCTGTCAAAAAAAGAATCTAATTTATCGGAATCAATCATAAATCAGCTTACTCCGGCTCGCAAACAATCGTGAATATGTACAATACCTATCGGCTTCTTGCCATCTACCACAAACATATTGGTAATTCCACGTCCGGTATTGTTCATAATATTGACCGCTTCGGCAATCAAAATATCGGCTGTACAGGTGCGCGGATTTTTGGTCATAACCTTGGAAACTTTTTCTTCAATCAGATTCGGTGCCATCCAGCGCCGTAAATCTCCGTCGGTAATTATCCCGATTAAATCGCCGTCTTTATTCAAAATACCGACACAACCGAGCATTTTTTCCGACATTTTTATCAAAGCATCCTGCATAATTGCGTCCTCACCGATAAGCGGCATTTCATCGCCGGTATGCATAATATCGGAAACATGGCGCAGAATGGCGCCGAGTTTGCCGCCCGGATGACGCAGACGAAAGTCTTGTTCGGTAAAGCCCTTGCGCACCATCAGCGCCGCCGCCAAAATATCACCCATAACCAAGGTTGCCGTGGTTGAGGACATCGGTGCCAATCCCAGCGGGCAAGCTTCGCGATTATCCGGAAGGCGCAAAATAATATCGCTGTTTTTACCGAGAGAGCTTTCCGGATTTTTGGTAATGGCAATCAACGGAATTGAAAAACGGCGACAATATGTCAAAATATCCAGCAGTTCTTTGGATTCACCGCTGTTGGAAATGGCAATCACCGTATCGTCTGACGTTATCATTCCCAAATCGCCGTGGCTGGCCTCACTCGGATGCAAAAAGAATGACGGTGTACCGGTAGAAGCCATAGTGGCGGCAATTTTGCTACCGATATGGCCGGATTTTCCCATACCGGTGACAATTACCCTGCCTTTGGTTTTTTGCAACACATCAAGTGCCTGACCGAGGGTATCGTCCAGATTGTTTTCCATTGTTTTCAGGGCTTCGATTTCTCTGTCTATCGTCTGCCTTGCCACATGCAAATCCGAAATTTCAGTCACGTTATTTTCTCCTTTAACCTACCATTATTTGAATCATACTTTTTTTTAGCAAATACGCAAGAATAATTTATTTTTATGCCCCTTGTTTCAGGCTTTTTGTTCCCATTTACCGTTTTCGTTCTGTTGCCAATAACAGACTTCCCAACCGGCATCTTTATATAGTTTCCACATACCGCGTGCCTGTACAAGTGCCGTTTCGTCGTTACCGTCAAATATATTGAATACACGCTCAAATATTTTTGCCTGCTCACAATCGTATTCACTGCCGTTTACCAAAAACAAAAACTCGGCAGAATTGGCATTTTCATCGTTTGTCGTAATAAAAATCGGCTGTTCGGCCGCAAAACCGTCTTTTTGTGAACCGTGAGGCAAAAAACTTTCATCGTTGTATGTCCACAGCCACGCATTCAGCGTTTCAACCGTATCCGGTGTGGTTTTAACCAGAGCGCGCCTATCCGAAGCATAGGTTTTTTGCAACAAAAGCGGCAAAGTTTCTTCCAAACTCCGACGTTTCAGATGATAAAAATCAATTCTGCTCATTTTGTTCCTTTAGTTTCAGAGTAATGACATCAAGCATATCTTCGCCGATAAATTGCAGTGATATTTGTCCCCGCGGCATAGCCTCCTTAATTTTAATCCGTAAATCTTCCACCCCGAAAATCTTGCGGCCGTCAACGGTCTTGAACTTATCGCCGACATCAATGCCTTTGGTGGCGGCGTCGGAATTTTTTGCTACATTCACAACCAAAAACTCTTGATTTATCTCATCATAAACCGCCTTAATTCCCAACTCCGGAAAATCTTCGGCGATGGTTGCCTCCATCGCGTCGGTTGCCGATAATTCTTCGGGCTGTTCGGTATCTTGTTTATCTTCCGTCGGCATTGGTGCAACTTTTATTTCCAAATCAATCAACTTATCATCGCGTCTGACAATCAGCGGCAATACCGTATCGGCCGCCGTTTGCGCCACATCACGCGAAAAATGCCTAGGCGACTGCAACGACAATCCGCCGGCGTCTTCCAAAATATCACCGACCTGAATACCGGCTCTCGCCGCCGGAGAATCCTCGGTCATTGAGGCCACTACCAACTTATTTTTCTGCTCTGCATCGGTACTTCTGATTTTTTGCACGCCGATACCGAGCCAACCGCGGGTTACTTTGCCGTTTTTTTGCAATTCTTCGGCCACCCATTGCAGCATATTCGACGGCACGGCAAAACCGACACCGGCATCAATGCCGTCGGTAGAAAAAATTGCCGTACTCATACCGATAACCTTGCCCTCCATATTGAACAACGGACCACCGGAATTACCGCGATTAATCGCCGCATCGGTTTGAATAAAATTATCGTACGGACCTTTTTCGATATCGCGTTCTTTAGCCGAAACAATACCGGAAGAAACGCTGTTGCCCAGTCCGAACGGATTACCGATGGCAAAAACCGGATTACCGACGCGGATTTCATCGGAATCGGCAAATTCGGCTGCCTTCAAGCCGAGCGGCTGCATCGCTTTAAGCAAGGCAATATCGGTTTTTTCGTCGCTGCCGATGATTTTTGCCTCAATAGCTTCATCTTCATAAGTAATGAGTGTGATTTTCTTGGCATCGGTCGTTACATGAGCATTGGTAACAACATAACCGTCGGTGCTTATGACAATGCCGGCACCGAGAGCCTGAGAATCCGCATTTTCGGCCACAATGCTCACCACCGTCGAGTTAACCTCATCAATCACATCTTCAAGTTTTTTTTCGTCTGCCGCCGCGATATTGCAAACACCGCACAGCCCCAATATAAATCCGCAAAGTTTTTTCATCATTCGTTCCGTTTATTCATACTTTTGTTGAAAAATTTAAAGAAATCGGAATCAGGCGACAAAACAAGAGAAGTTTCGCTGTCCGACAACGATTTGCGATAGGCATCGAGCGAACGATAAAAATCATAAAACTCGACATCTTGCCCAACCGTACGGTTCCACAGCCGCACCGCTTCCTGATCACCTTCACCGCGCGTTATTTGCGCATTTTTTTCTGCCTCGGCAATAATGATGGTCGCTTCTTTATCGGCGGTTGCGCGAATATTCTGCGCTTGTTGCTGACCTTTGGCACGAAATTCTTTGGCGTCGCGTTGGCGCTCGGTTTTCATGCGATCATTAATTGCCTGCATAACTTCACGCGGCAAATCGGCACGACGAATTCTGACATCAGCCACACTGACGCCGATGGCTTCCGCATCCTTTTTCACCGTATTACTGATATCGCTCATAATTTGCGTACGTTGTTCCGACAACAGTTCAGTCAGAGTAATGCGTCCGAGCACCTTACGCAACGATGAATTAACGATTTCCGCCAGTTTACTGCGCGCCTGATTTTCGGTGCGCACGGTCTGATAAAACTTCAGCGGATCAATGATTTTATAGCGGGTAAAACTGTCCACATCCAAACGTTTTTTATCATTCAAAACCACTTCTTGCGCCGGCGGATCCAAATTAAGCAGGCGAGCATCATAAAACACCACATTCTGCACAAACGGCACTTTAAATTTAAGCCCCGGTTCACGCACCACACGAATCGGTTCGCCAAACTGCAACACAATCGCCTGCTCGGATTGATAAACAATGTAGGTGGCACTCAAAACCAAAATCAGAATTGCCACGCAAAACACACCCAAAATATGCCAAATACCTATTCTGTTCATCATCTTACTCCTTTTTTGAATTCAAGGACAACACCGGCAACAGATTGCCTTTCTGCGACGGATCGATAATCACCTTATGCGCTTTGGAAAGTACATCTTCAAGCGCGTCCAGATACATTTTTTTGATTGTCACTTCCTTGCCGTCTTTATATGCAGCATACACCGAAGCAAAACGTTTAGCCTCACCCTCGGCCTTATTTATAACCGCCGCTTTATAGGCTTCGGCATCTTGCGAAATTTGCGCCGCATGACCGCGAGCCTTCGGGATTACCTCGTTGCGATATGCTTCTGCCTCGTTTTTAAAACGTTCCATATCGGCTTTGGCGCGCTGTACTTCATTAAAGGCATCCACCACCTCTCTCGGCGGATCGGCTTTTTGCAATTTTACGCGCACAATGGAAATACCGGACTCAAATTCATCCAACACACGTTGTAATTCTTCTTTGGTATCGTCCTCCACTTTGCCACGGTCGCCGGTAATAATCGGTTGCATTTCCGATTGTCCGACAATTTCGCGCAATACCGATTGCGCCGCCACGCTGACGGTTTCATCCGGATCGCGAATACTGAACAAATAGTCCTTGGCATCCTTGATTTTCCATACCACGGTCAGGTTGATATCCACGATATTTTCATCGCCGGTCAACATATGGCTCTCGGTAAAGGCATTGTTACGATAATCGCGCGCGTCGCCGGTACCCAAGTTAATACTGCGTTCTTGCGTTACATTAACTTTTATCACGGTTTCTATCGGCGCCGGCAAATGATAGTGCAAACCGGCTTCTGTAGTATCGACATATTTACCGAAACGCAAAACCACACCGGCCTCGCTCGGCTGTACCTGATAAAAGCCGCTGCAAATCCACAAAACAATCAACAGCAAAATACCGTATTTGGCATAGCCGCCCCAATTATCCTGCGAATTGTTAGTTAAGACTTTAAATTTGCGAGTCACCCGACTGCCGGAAGCATCGCCCCATGCGTCGTCATTATTGTCATTATCCCAAGGATTAGTGCTTTTAACCATTTTGTTTCCTTTATAAAATTTTTTTGTTGTCTTAAGATAATCCATCTGTTAAATAAAAACAATCAACTATCCGAAATATCCACATAGGAGTAAAAAAATGACGGAAGCGGAAATTTATGAGATTGCGGCAAAATATTATCCGCAAAGCAATATTGCCAATATCAAACTCATCGGCAAACGAGTGATTATCGAATATAAAAATCTGGCGGAAAATCCGCAAATAACCGCGGCCTTAAAGCAAGAAATATCCGCATTATTGCCGGAATATAAGATTTCCGTTCTGTTTGTGGAAGAAAAAAACAACAATCTCGGCGTTCAGGCCATTGAAAAATGGCAGATAGCCGGTGTCAAAAAAATAATCGGTGTGGCTTCGGGCAAAGGCGGCGTCGGCAAATCCACCACCGCGGTAAATCTGGCTTTGGCGCTGGCTGACTGCGGAAAACGAGTAGCGTTGGCCGATGCCGACATTTACGGTCCGTCTATCCCGACAATGCTCGGCTATGAGGGTGCGCCGCTGATTTCGAATGACGGCAAAAATTTTCAGCCGTTTCGCGAATGCGGGATAAAATCAATCTCCGTCGGTTCGCTGATTGACCGCAACACGCCGCTGATATGGCGCGGTGCCAAAGCTTGCGGCGCGATTGAACAGCTGATGACACAAACCGATTGGGGCGAGATTGATATAATGGTGATTGATATGCCGCCGGGAACGGGCGATATTTTGATTACGTTGTCGCAACGTGTTGATTTTGCCGGTATCGTGATTGTATCCACCCCGCAGGATATTGCGCTGATTGACGCGATTAAAGGGGTAAATATGTTCAAAAAAACCGGCACTCCGGTATTGGGAATTATTGAAAATATGAGCTATTTTATCTGCCCGCATTGTGGCGAACGTGCGGATATTTTCGGGCATAACGGCGCCAAACAAACTGCCGAAAGTATGGGCGAAACTTTTTTGGGTGCCATTCCTTTGGAACCGGAAATTCGCCGCACTTCCGATGCCGGCACCCCGATTGTGGCGGAAAATCCAGACAGTCCGCACACCAAGGCCTATGAAGAAATCGCGCAAAAAATCATTCAAAGAATCGGATGAGCCTTGCGGCAAAATCGCTTGACATATTAAGGTGTTTATTCTGCTGTTGAATGCAGAATAAACATAATTAAGTTATTATTTTTACAGAGGAACGGGAAAAAAGCAGAACGACAGAAAAAGAGGCGTAGGCAAAAGCAAAAAAGGATTGTTTACACCAAGCTGTAATCACTTTTTGAAACGCCCGATTAATTTTTTGGGCGTTTGTTTTTATCAATATTTATTTTTGTCCTTCATTTTGCGCTGTATCCCCAAGCAAAGGCCATTCCTGTTTTTTGAAAAATTGTTTGCGCTCACGGCGACTCATTGACCAGATATTGCCCAATCCGTTTATCGGTTGCACCGTGTAAAGCGACGCAAAATCAAAGTCGCGCGAAAAGAAAATCGAGGTGGTTTTGGTGTAGTTATTCATCGGACAAAAGCCGTAAAAATCTACTTGCAACAAGTTGGCATCACGCAGATTTTTGACCGCTCCGGCGTATTCCAAACTGGTATTGATACGGTCGCTGTCGTCCAAAATTATCATTCCGCCGGCGGCCAAAGCCTTTACGGCACAGGCTGCGCATTCGGCGCGTCGTTTGCCGTCAATCACAATAACATCATACTTCTCGCCGTCGGTAAAAATCGTATCTTCATAACCCTGTTTTTCATCGCAATAACGCATTTGCCAGTTGGGGGCGGAAAATTCCTGTTGAAACTTTACAAACCACTCCGGTTTATCTTCAATACTGACAACCTTTTGCGCGCGTTTAGCCCAATACATTGAAGAATATCCGGTGCCGTATTCAAACACTTTTTTGGCGCTGTAATCAAATTGCGATATATATTCAATCGCCGGATAGGTGTACCACGGAATCGGATTGCCGTCGCGGTCAACGCATACTTTTTCGTTCATACTGCGTTCGATGGCAAAATCCTTGCGCCACATTTCGATAAATTGCTGAAACCGTTCGCTATACATTTTTTATTCCTTAAAAACAAACTTTTTCCGTGAATTATAACCGGCAAATCTTAAAAAGTTATGTAATTGATATTATATAGCCAAATAAAAGAGCACCCGATTGCGAGTGCTCTGCATAAACTTGTTAAAAAGCTTAAAAGTTATACGATAACCCGAAAGCAAACGCCTGAATTGAGTTATGATATTCGGCCTTGACGTTATAGCCGTCATTTCCGGTTAAGCTTGTATCAAGCTGAGCCTTGCGAGCATTAATATAGGTATATGCCAAATTAAAGCTCAAATGCTCGTTATACTGATACCCCAAACCGGCGGTCATCCAAAAACGATCGGAATCCGGAATACGCGGAGTGCGGTGTTGTAACTTGACGGCACTTTGGTCATAAGCTAAGCCCAGACGCAATTTCCATTGTTCGTCAAGCTTAATGTTGGTGCCGATGGCATAAAAGTTGGTATCGCGCCAACTCTCGTTAACTCTGGCAATATAATCATACCCCGGCTTATTGTTGCCGCTTCTGCTTCTGAAAGTCAGGTCTTTAAATGAGCTCCAAAACACGCGCTGATATTCTGCCATAATTGCCCAGCGCTCGTTGATATCGTGATACGCACCGAATGAAAGCATAGCAGGCGTATCCATATCAACCTTAATACTCTGGTTAAGCAAATTATCTACAAAAGCACCCTGACCGGACACATATGGATCTTCGGAAGAAGAAAGTTCACTGCCGGAAGATTTCATCTTACCTTTGATTTTGTGTTTGATTTCGCTGCGATATCCCATACCGACGCGAGTGTTTTGATTAAACTCATACAACGCACCGAGTTGATAACCGGCAGCCCAGCTGTGTCCATCTTCGGAAACAATGCCGGTTCTGCTGGCAGAATGGCTACTGGTTAAGTGCGCCCAAAGATACTGGAATTGTACACCGGCGCCGAGCGATAAACCGTCTGTTACTTTATAAGCCGTCATCGGCGTAAAGGTGGCAGTCTTAACATCGGACGTGATACCGTGGTCACCGCCCACCCAGTCGTGATCATATTTTGTAATCATGCCGAACGGACTGTTACCGGCAAAACCGATAAACCACTTATCATTTATTTGGTGTGAAATCGTAAAATTCGGAGAAACTGCCGCGTGTACAACGTTTTCCACATCAGCGTCGCGTTCACCGTTTTGGCCCTGCACTCTTTTGGCAGTGGCTTTCGGAGCAATATAAGTGGCGCCCATTGTAAACTGCGTACCCTTGTGACGGGTTAATCCGGCCACGTTATAGTATGTGTACGAGTTATCTTCCGCACCGGCTGTTGCGCCGGCAAATGCATTACCTTGAGCCGCAGCGGACTGCTCTCTCAAGTGAAAACCGGCGGCCATGGCATTCGCAGAAAACAAAATTGCGCTCAATGCCGTCGTTAAAGTCAAAACTTTTTTCATTATAGTCCTATTATCCTGTTGATACAACGGGAACTTACATATAGTTTCCCCAAGGAAACCATAAATCATACTTTTTTTGTTTTGGCAAGTTTTTTTTGCCATCTTATAAACAGGAAACGGCTTTTGCCGATAACTTTTTGAAAAATCCGTACTTATTTATATATTGATGAGCTGTTGATTATTATAGTCTTTTACTTTACAAAAGCGCGGACTGTGCTATAAACATAGTATCTTTGAAGTAACTACGGAAAGGGACTACCCGTGAAAGAATTTGTAAGATTATGCCTGAAGTTTATGTTAAAGTTGATGAAGACCAAGTGTATTTTCAACTTTGATGTGCGCAAGCTGCCGACTAAAGGCGTTTATGTGGTTAACCACGTTTCTTATTTAGACCCTATTATGTTATTTGCGTTTTTACCGGGGAATCCGGTGTTTGCCCTCAACGGACATTTGTATCGTCGCCATTGGATACGCTTTTTTATGAGCAAGGCCGATATTGTTCCGTTTAACCCGATTGAGCCGAGCGATATCAAAAAACTGATTGCCAAGGTAGATGAAGGGCGTCTGGTGGTGATTTTTGCCGAAGGTCGCATTACCGAAGACGGTGGTTTGATGAAGATTTACGAAGCTCCGGGGTTGGTAGCGGATAAATCAAAAGCGCCGTTAATTCCGGTATGGATTGACGGCCCGCAATACGGCTATTTTTCCAAAACGAAAGGTCATCTGCCGCATCGTCCGTTGCCGAAAATGCGTATTTATGTCGGTAAACCACGCAGCTTTAAACTTAAAGATGAATTACGTCGTCAACGAGACCATATCAGCAACGAAGTTTATATGATTTTGCGCGAGATGTGTTTTGAAATCAATTACAATAAAGATATTTCTTTGTTTGCGCAACTGATGAAAACCGCCAAAGTTTATTCCAGAACAGGATGGTTTTCCAAGCGTCCGCGCATTATTGAAGACATCAACCGCAAACAAAAGTCATTTAAAGATATTATCGTGGCATCGTTTGCCCTAGGTCGCACTTTCAGAAAATTCACGGGACATGATGAAAACGTTGGTGTATTGCTACCGAATGCCATCGCCACGGTCTGCACTTTCTTCGGCTTATCCGCTTTTGAGCGCACACCGGTAATGATTAACTTCTCCGTCGGCGCTAAAAATATGGTATCCATGTGTAAAACGGCATTGGTCAAATCGGTTATTACCTCAAAAACCTTTATCATTAAAGGAAAATTGGAGCCGGCAATTGAAGAAATGGAAAAAGCCGGTGTGAAAATCATTTATTTGGAAGATTTGGCCAAGAAAATGTCAATCTTCACCAAGATAAACGCTTTTATCAGCTACAAAATCAAGCGCATTCCGCATAAAAAAGGCGGCAACAAAAAGGCGGTTATCGTGTTTACTTCCGGTTCGGAAGGAGCGCCGAAAGCCGTTATTTTGAGTCATGCCAATTTGATGGCCAACGTTAATCAGTTGGCGGCCATTCAGACCGTTACTTATAAGGACTTGTTGTTTAATGCATTGCCGATGTTCCACAGTTTTGGTTTGATGGTGGGTATGTTATTCCCGTTGTTCAACGGTGCCAAATTGTTCCTTTATCCGTCACCGTTGCACTATCGTGTTGTGGCAGAACTGGTATATGAACTGGGCGCGACGCTGATGATTGGTACGGATACGTTCTTGCGCGGCTATGCCAAGATTGCACACCCGTACGATTTCCACACCGTGCGTTTAATGTATTCGGGCGGTGAAGCGGCCAAACCGGATACGCGCAGTATGTGGATGGAGCACTCCGGTATTCGTATGATGGAAGCTTACGGCTCAACCGAATGCTCGCCGGTTATGACTGCCAATAACGGTATTTTCAATAAATTCGGCTCCATCGGCAAGCTGTTGCCGGGGATGCAATATAAAATCGAACCTGTTGACGGGATTGCCACCGGCGGCGAATTGTGCGTAAAAGGCCCGAATGTAATGCTCGGTTATTATATGCCGAGTGAACCGGGGGTATTGGTTCCGCCGCAAAACGGTTGGTATCATACCGGCGATGTGGTGGATATTGATGAAATCGGTTTCTTTACCATTAAAGACCGCATTAAACGCTTTGCCAAAATCGGCGGCGAAATGGTATCGTTGAACGCAGTTCAGGATATGGTGATTGATGCCACCAAAGAAATGCTGGGCGAATACAATTACGGCGTGGTGGCTATTCCTCACGAAAGTAAGGGCGAACAAATTGTGTTGGTTACCAATAATAAATCCGTAACTTCGGCGATGTTACACGAATACGTTAAGGCTAACGGTATGTCCGAACTTTATTTGCCGCGTGTAATTCTGTATCACGAAAAGTTGCCTGTATTCGCAACCGGAAAAGCGGATAACGTTACGCTGAAAAAGGAAGTAATGGAAGAGTTGTGTTCACCGATGGCAAATGCCGCTTAAAAGATGTGGAGTTTACGTTTTAGGTATTGCACTTTTGCAAAAACACGATATTTTAGAAAAAGTTTTGAATAATAAAGGAAAAAACAATGGCTATGAGCATAAATAAAGTAATTTTGGTAGGCAATCTGGGAGCTGATCCGACAGTTAGTTCCACATCGTCCGGCGACAAGGTGGTAAATCTGCGGGTTGCCACTTCGGATTCGTGGAATGATAAGACGACCGGCGAACGTAAAGAGCGCACCGAATGGCACCGCGTGGTAATTTTCAACAAACAATTGGCGGATACGGCCGAAAGATATTTGCGCAAAGGCTCCAAGGTTTATTTGGAAGGGCAATTACAAACCCGCTCGTGGAAAGATAATAACGGTCAAGACCGGTACACTACCGAAGTTGTTTTGCAGCGTTTCGGCGGCACCATGATTATGCTTGACGGGCGCGGTAGCGGCGACGGAATGCCGATGGCAGATGCCGGTGATGTGTTTGCGGCTCCGGCCGGAAATTCCGGTTGGGATAACAGCAATGCCACAACTCCGTCGGATTTGGACGACGATATTCCGTTTTAAAAACACGCAATATATTGATTTTTATAAAAACTTCGGCTAAACTGACCGAAGTTTTTTATTTAAGGGTTAAACTATGCGTATATTAATCGGAATGAGCGGCGGGGTGGATTCTTCAACCGTAGCCCGTATGCTGAAGGAACAAGGGCACGAAATTATCGGCGCCACTATGTCAATATGGGATAAAAACACCAAATTCAACGGCGATATTAAAGCCGACTCCTGCTTTTCGCCACACGAAGCAGAAGATGTGGAAACCGCACGCAAAATCTGCACCGAACTGGATATCCCGTATTATGTGGTTGATTGTTCGGCACGCTATAAACAGATGGTGCTCGATAATTTTAAGCAGGAATATAAATCGGGACGCACTCCGAATCCGTGTGTTATGTGTAATTCGTATATCAAATTTAACGCTTTGCCGGAAGAAGCGCGGGCACAAGGCATAGAATTTGATAAATTTGCCACCGGACATTATGCGCAAATCGGTTTCAATCAACAAACCGGTCGTTATGAAATTCGGCGCGGTGTTGACCATACAAAAGACCAATCTTATTTTCTGTATCGTCTTAATCAGGAGCAACTGTCGCGGGTGATTATGCCGCTCGGCGCCTACACCAAAAAACAAGTGCGCGAAATGGCGCTCAATTACGGATTGGCGGTTGCCGATAAACCGGACAGTCAGGATTTTTATTCGGGCGATATTAACGATATTTTACAAAACGAACCGCAAATCGGCAACTTTGTAACCACCGACGGTCGTGTTTTGGGGCAACATAACGGCATTTGGAATTATACCATCGGGCAACGCCGCGGGATGGGGATTGCCGCCGAGCGCCCGTTGTATGTTTTGGGCTTTAATAAGGATAAAAACGAGGTAATCGTTGGGTTTGAAGAGGAATGCGAACGTTCCGGTCTGATTGCCGAAAACTGGTGTTGGTCGGCGCTTGACGGTTTGAATGAGCCGCTGGAATGCGAAGCCAAAATCCGCTCATCGCAACAACCGACGGCGGTTAAAGTTACTCCGCTTGTCGACGGCAAATTCGAAGTTAAATTTTATAATCGGCAAAAAGCTGTTGCACCGGGGCAATCGGTAGTGTTGTACCGCGA
This sequence comes from uncultured Pseudomonadota bacterium, assembly GCA_902793695.1. Lineage (GTDB taxonomy): Bacteria > Pseudomonadota > Alphaproteobacteria > RF32 > CAG-239 > RUG410. The sequence goes on from CADBEI010000026.1 coordinate 14,638, forward strand.
TGATACGGTGCTCGGCGGCGGAATTATCAGCAGCTCAATTTAGAATCGACAAACATTATTCAAACACCACCCGCATTTTTTTGCCGTAAAATTCGGTTAAACTGCGGAAAGTGGTGTATTGTATGAATTTGCCGTTTTCCATGCCCTCAATAATCCGTTCGGGTAAATTTGTTTGATGAGCCACGGTGCGCAAATACATTCTGCGCTCTTGGCACAATTTCCACAATTCTTGCCCGACCTCGCGTATTGTTTGCTTATCCATATAACATGATTTCAAATGCAACATTTTCAGAACTCCTCTTTTGCTTAAATTAAAACAAAAAACCACCCTAAATTCCTTTAAGGTGGGGAGCTCACAACTGCATCTATTCAGTCCGGTCTATTCAATATATTCAACCGACTCCCCAT